>JAEZBP010000168.1 GCA_023427125.1 Pseudomonadota bacterium
ATGTAGACCGTCCCCGGCAATCGGCAGCGCGCATCCGTCATGCCGCGCCCGGTCATCACGAGCCGATCCGAAGATCGCGTCGTGTGATCTCGCGTACTTACGCGGCAAGATCGGCGGAGGTGGCGGAGACCCGCCGGCGGCCGCCACCTCGCCTCCCGCGCGCCCGCCGTATCGGTAGGCACCCGGGGTGCGGTCGTCGCCAGCTCCCGCCCGCCGTATCGGTCGGCACCCGGGGTGCGGTCGTCGCCACGTGCGCGGTCGTCGCCACGTGCGCGGTCGTCGCCACGTGCCCTGCTGCGCGATGGCGGACGCAGAGTCGTCGTCACGGCGCCGACAGCGGCCCACGCGCGAAGGCCGTCGTGTTGCATCGGCGGTGACTTCGGCGCCCATGTCGTCGAGCCGCTCGCCCGCGACGCGCGGGTGTGCGAGGGGCAGCTGGCGTACGCGCGCGCCATCGATTGGGCGCTCGTCGACTCGCTCGCGGAGGGACACCAGCGAACCCATCAGCCGACCCTGCTCCTTTGGGGAGAGCGCGACCCGTTCTTTCTTCATCCACGAAGAGCACTCCGAGCGCATCGCGCGCGCTCGAGCTCTTTCGCGAAGAGCGAGCCGCGCTCCGCCCGTCCTGACGCCAACGCCGCGCTCGACGACCGTGCTCGATGCTTCCCCTCCGTCGCCGCCTCCACGATGATGGAGCGGTGAGCGCCGCCTACCTGAGGCTCATCCCGACGGAGCCGACCTTCGTGCCCTCCGCCGACCATCGAGAGGGCGCCGTCGCGCTCGTCGTGGCGCAGCTCCCGAACGCGCGCGAGGTCACCTTTCGGCTGACCGAGCGCGTACAGCTCGTCGACTGCGGCGGGAATTTCGAGGAAGTCCGCTGCCCGAAGTGCGGGGCTCCGCTCGAGATCGAGGCTTGGCAGGACGCCATGAGCCAGGCCTATGACGGAGAGGGCTTCGGCGATCTGAGCTACCAGACCGAGTGCTGCGGTCACCCAACGACGCTCAACGATCTGGACTCAGCTTCGCGATGGGCTTCGCACGCGCCTGCCTCGAGCTCGGTGATCCTGGGACCGAGCTTCCCGAGAGCCTCGTTGCCCAGCTCCAGTCGTTGCTCGGCTGCGAGCTACGCATCATCTACGCCCATTGCTGAGCCGTCTCGCTGATCGCGCTCAGGGACGAAACGCGCGGGCACTCGACGGCCGTCACGTGCATGACGCGGGCCGTGCTGCCGCGTGTAGCCACTTCACTGCGTGAGACGCCGTCCGTCGCGTGATCGCGCCGTGTTCGTTTGACGGCAGCGAGAAGTATGGGAGAGAGTACCCGCGCAACACCAGCGCGGGAGACTGAAGATGAGCATGAGGATGAGGACGAGCGCGTATCTGATGGTGTTGGCGGGGCTCGTGGGGTGCACGGGCGCTTCACCACTGGCGACCTTCGGTCAGCGCTGCTCGGAAGATGCCGACTGTGAGTCGGGCGCGTGTGCCCCCGAGGGCTTCTGCACGGAGGAGTGCTCGGAGGGCTCGTCGTGCGGGCTGGGCTACGTGTGCGGCACCTCAGGCCTGTGCGTGACCGCGTGCCCCGACGGCTCGACCCAGGGCGCGGGCGCCGACCGTCAGATCTGCGTCGACGGCTTCTACGTCGCGTGCTCGAGCGGTGATGCGGCGAGCACGTGCAGCACGTGCGGATGCGAGCCTTTCGGTGGTGGGACGTGCGTCGCCGGGAGCGGCTGCGTCATCGCGCGCCCCGACGGATCCCCGTGCACCACCGACATCGGGTGCACCTCCGGCGCCTGCCATCGCGACACCGGCACGTGCGGACCGCCGCGCGCCATGGGCGAGCCGTGCACCGTCGACGCGGAGTGCGAGACGGGCAATTGCAGCACCGACGGTGATCCCACGACCGCCGGCGTGTGCAACCAGGACCTCGGCTCGGAGTGCACCGGCTTCGGCCGCACCGAGACCTGCACGAACTGCCTCCGCTGGGACTCCATCCTCCCGGCGGTGTGCGCGCGCGAGCACTGCGGGCCCGGTGCCGAGTGCCCACAGCTCGGAGACTCGCGCCGCGTTTGGTCGTGCGAGCAGTCCACCGATGGGGCCTATCGCTGCTACGAGCAGTGCAACTTCGAAGGGTCATACAACTGCTTCGATGGCAACGACTTCTGTCGCAGCAATGGCTTCTGCGGCTGAGCCTCTCGCGGTCGTCGAAGGCTGACGGGTCGCTGTTGCGGGTGGCGGGACGCCGTCACGTCGCGGAGCGACCCATGGGATCAACGGCGGAGGACGAGCGTCGTCGCGAGGCCCATCAGCCCGGTGACGGCGTGACGGCCGCGCGCAGCATCATGCCCGCCGGGCCTGCGAGCTCTCCTCGGAGTCGAGCGCCGTGCACCCGACGATCGCGAACCCGACCGCGCCGGCCAGCGCGCCCATGGCGAACTTGACGACGCGCGCGATCGTGGGCTCAGCTGCAGGCCGTCACGCACTCGAACCCGCTCACGTAGGTCACCGCGCCGGGCTCGAGCAGGAGCTGGAAGGGCGTCCCGCAGAACGTCGTGCAGCCGCTCTCGCTGTGTGAGCCGCCGATCGTCGCGCGGCCCGGCACGACGTCGAGGAACACCTCGCGGCCGGGTCCGGAGCCGGGGCTCAGCGTGTCACCATCGGCGACGTGGCGCGCGCCGATCCGCGCGCTCGTCATCACCGGCCAGCCGCTGAACGGGGTGTGATCGGCGACGATGATCGCGCGCGCCGGATCCGGTGTGACGCCGACCGAGGCGAGCCACGCGTCGAGGCGCGCGAGAGGAAGGAGAGGTCCGAACGGGTCGTCGCCCGAGGTGTTGCGCGGCTGGACGTGTGTCGGGTAACCGGGGGCCTCGATCCGCGCCCACCTGCTCACATCGGCGCGGAGCATGTATTCGCCGTTAACGTCGGTCGTCTCGGAGTAGGTGCCGCAGGTGCCGACCAGCGTGATCGTCGCGCCGGCGATCGGCAGGCCGGTGGAGGCGTCGCGCAGGGTCCCAATCTGGATGGCCATCGCGTCCGATGGCAGGCAGGTGCCCGCGCTGCAGAGGGCGCCGGCGCCGCCGCACGAGCGACCGCAGCCGTTGCACGCGGTGACGTCGCTGCAGACGTCCGCCTCGCAGCCGTCTCCGGGCGCGCCGTTGCAGTCGACCCGGCCGGCCGTGCAGCCGACGACCACGCACTCGCCGCTCAGGCATTCCGCCACCGAGCCCGTCAGGGCCGACTCGCACGCGACCTCGGCGCCCTCGTCGATCATCGTGTCGCAGTCGTCGTCGACGCCGTTGCAGCGCTCGATCGCGAAGGGGTGGACCTCCCGATCGGCCTCGTCGCAGTCGCCTCCGCGGTCCACGCGAGCGGTCGGGATCGTGCAGCCCAGCGTGGGCGTCGCCGAGGCGTCCCCCCAGCCGTCGGCGTCGGCGTCCGGCCACGAGCTCACCAACACGCCCTCGTCGACGGCGCCGTTGCAGTCGTTGTCGAAGCCGTCGCACACCTCGGACGCGAGCCGATGCACGTTCGCGCGGGTGTCGTCGCAGTCGTCGCCGCATCGATCGCCGTTGCAGCAGGCGGCGTCGATCGCGCCGTCGCCGTCGAGGTCGCGGTCGCCGACGGTCAGCGGATCACAGTCCTCGTCGACGCCCTCCGCGTCGCACACCTCGGGGTTCCCCGGGAAGCGGTTCGGGTCGGCGTCGTCGCAGTCGGTGCCCCCGCAGGGGATGGAGATGGCGCCGTCGCCGTCCAGATCGTCTTCGCAGCCTTCGCACCGATCGAGCGCCTCGTTGCAGATCGCGATCGCGCACGGCGGCGCCTCCGCGGGCGCGCAGCCGCGGCCATCCGCGGCGGAGCTCTCCGGCGCGCAGCGCTCGACGCCCGTACAGAAGCGGCCGTCGTCGCAGTCGGCGTCGCGCGCGCACGTGACGAGGGCGTCGGGCCCTCCGTCAGCGGGCACGGCGGGGCCCGAACACGCGGCCGCGAGGGTGGAGGCGAGAGCGATGCGGAAGAGGCGGGTCACGGCGCGGGAGCATACACGCGCCCAGCGGAGAGGCTGTCGCAGACTCGCCCGCCTCCCAGAGCGCCGAGCGGAGCGGTTCCGGCTCACCGGGGATGGGAAGCGCCGGCTGGTCGGTGTCGCGTGGCTCGCTCGCGAGGCGCGCGCACAGCCAACTCCCGACCGCAGAACCACGGGGCTCGTGGAGCGCCGAGCGGAGCGGTCCGGCTGACTGGACACCGGGGATGGGAAGCGCCCGCGGGTCGGCGCCGCGCAGCTCGGCCCGCGCGCTCGCGAAGCGCGCGCACAGCCGACTCAGTAGTGGCGCGGAGGCGGTTGCCGTACCATCCCGCGCCGTATGAACGACTTCCCTCCGGGCCGCGACCGCGCCTCGGTCGAGGTGCTCTTGGCCGCGATCCGCGACGCGCAGCGCGATCGGCATCGAAGCCAGGGCGTCATCGCGCGGGGTGGGATGGGGAGCATCGAGGGCGTGCACGACCGCCTGCTCGAGCGCGGCGTCGTCCTCAAGCGCATCCACGAGGAGCTCGAGCGCGATCCGAAGCAGGCGCACATGTTCGTGCGCGAGGCCCGCGTCACCGGGCAGCTCGCCCATCCCTCGGTCGTCCCCGTGCACGAGCTCGGCGCGGACGCCGAGGGGCACCTCTACTACACGATGGAGCGGGTCGAGGGGCGCACCCTCGAGGAGTGGGTCAGCTCGCTCCCGCCGGGTCCGCTCGACAAGTCGGTGCTCTTCGACCTGCTCGACGTGGTCGTGCGCGTCTGCGATGCGCTCCGCTACGCGCACAACGCCGGCGTGCTCCACTGCGACGTGAAGCCCGCGAACGTCATGGTCGGTGAGTTCGGGCAGGTCTACCTGATGGACTGGGGCATCGCGCGCTCGCTCGCCGAGGAGCGCGAGCGCGAGCCGGGCCAGGGCGAGCTCACCGGCACGCCGGCCTGGATGGCCCCCGAGCAAGGCCGCAACGAGCGGCTCGACGAGCGCGCCGACGTCTTCGCGGCGGGCGCGCTGATCTACTACATCCTGACCCGCCGCCCGCCCTTCCTCGCCGAGGGCCTCATCCAGACCCTCGTCAACGCGGTGCTCTGCACGTTCCCGCACCCCGACACGGTGGCCGGGATCGGACGCCCGCCGCCGGCGCTCACGCGCATCGTGGTCCGCGCGATGGCGGCCAAGCGGGAGGACCGCTACGCGAATGCGGGCGAGCTGCGCGACGCGCTCGTGCGCTTCATGCGCGGCGTCGACGCGTTCCCGCGGGTCCTCGTGGACGCCGACGAGGACGTCGTCGTAGAGGGCGAGCCCGGCAGCGAGGCCTACGTGATCGAGAGCGGGATCTTCGAGGTGCACCGGATGATCGACGGAAAGAAGACGTCGATCCGCCTGATGGGACCGGGCGAGGTCTTCGGCGAGATGGCGGTGCTCTCCCCCGGCGTGCGCACCGCGACCGTCACCGCGCTCGAGCCGGGCGTGGTCCTGCGGATCACCGCAGACACGCTGCAGGCCGAGGTCGACTCGATGAAGCCGTGGATGGGCGCGCTCGTCCGCACGCTCGCCGAGCGCTTCCGCGAGCGCGAGTCGAGCCGCTGATTCCATAGGCTCGAGCTATGGAGAGCGTCGCGACCGGCGGCCTTCCCAGCAGATGGGTGCTCAGCCAGAGTGTGTGCGCCTTCCGCAACGCTTCGCCTCACGACAAAGGGAGATCGCCCATGCGCACCGCACGCCTCGCCTCGCTCCTCGCCACCTCGCTCGCCTTCCTCGGCTGTGACGACTCCCGCACCTCGAGCGGGCCGATCCGCGCGTCCGAGGGCGGAACGGTCATCGCCGCGTCCCACACCGTCGACATCCCCGCCAACGCGCTCGCGAGCGACACGGAGGTCACCCTCGAGACCGCGCCCGCGTCGGGCTACCCCGCGCTCGAGGGCTCGCTCGCCGAGGTGCTGCGCATCGAGCCCGAGGGCACCGTGCTCGAGGTCCCGGCCTCGCTGACCATCCACGGCAGCTTCGTCGGCGCCGCGAGCGCCGCGAGCGTCACGGTCCGGCAGCTCACGAGCGTGGATGGCGTCAGCCTCTGGTCGCCCATCGAGAGCGCGCGTGACGCGGCGAGCGGCGATCTGACCGTGTCGGTCACCCGCTTCGCGCCCCTCGCGGTGGTGGTCTCGGAGACGCCGAGCGGCGCGGCGATCACCGGCACGCTCCGCTGGGGCGACGGATCGCCCGTGGACGGCGCGCCCGTGGAGCTCCACCAGGGCGGCTCGCTCCTGACCACGGCGACCACCGACGCGGCGGGGACGTTCTCGTTCGCCGACCTGACACCGGGCGCATACGAGCTGTCGATCGACTACGAGTGCATGCTCACCGAGCCCGTCACCGTCGCGGCGGGCGCGCCGACCGAGGTCGAGCTCACCCTCTGCGCCTTCTGACCGAGGCTGCGTCGCCCGGCCCGGTCAGTACGCCAGGACCGCCACCGCGCGATCGCGGCCCTTCACGGAGTGCTCGCCGTGCGCCTCGCCGCGCTCCGAGAGCTCGTCGGGCAGGCGCGCGTGGACCTCGGCGCTGATCAGCATGCTCGTGCCGAGCCGCTCGTTGAGCACCTCGATGCGCGCGGCGACGTTCACGGTGTCGCCGATCACCGCGTACTTCATCCGCGTCTTGCCGCCGGTGTTGCCCGCGACGACCTCGCCGGTGTGGACGCCGATCCGCGGGCGCACCGCGTCGACGCCGCGCGCCTCCCAGCGCGCTTCGAGCCCGCTCTCTCTCCACTCGCCGGCGAGCACCTCGAGCCGCGCCTTCATGGCGAGCCCGGCTCGGACCGCGGCCGTCGGATGATCGTCGAGCGCGGCGGGCGCGCCGAAGACGCCGAGGATCGCGTCGCCGAGCAGCTCGATCACGCAGCCGCCGTGCTGCTCGACGATCGCGGTCATCTCGCCGAGGTAGCGTTCGAGCATCGCCACCACCTCGGCCGGCTCGAGCGCGGCGCTGATCGTCGCGAAGCGCTGGATGCTGACGAAGAGGATCGTGACCTCGCGCTCCTCGCCGCCGAGCCGGTCCGCGTCGGGGCTCGCGAGCGCGCGCCGCGCGACGTCCTCGCTGACGTAGCGACCGAAGATCGCGCGCAGCCGCTCGCGCCCCTCGAGCTCGATCGCCATGCGATCGAAGCGCCGCGCCAGGATGCCGAGCTCGTCGCGCCGATCGAGGCCCACCCGGGTCGCGAAGTCGCCCCGCGCGATCGCGCCGCTCGCCTCCACGATGCGCGCGATCGGGCGGCGCACGCTGCGACCGAGGAGGAGGCCGGTGGCGAAGAGCACGACGATCGCCGCCGTGTACGCGACGGCAGTGATCGCCTGCGCGCGCCGCTCGATCCGCGCCACGCGGCCCGCCGAGACGTCGACGCCGAGCACCGCGACGGCGCGGCCTTCGCGGTCGCGCACGGGCGCATACCCCGAGAGCGAGGGGCCCCACCGGTCGGTCTTGATCTCCTCTTCGACCTCCGGCGCCTCGAGCGCGGCCCGCATCGCGTGCAGCGCGCGGGCGTCGTAGCGCTCGCCGATCGCGGCCGGCTCACCCCTGCGCACCCAGTCGGCCGAGAAGCGCATGTACCCCTCGCGCGCGTCGGGGACCGCGACGTAGATGCTCTGGACGTCGGCCTCGTCCTCGCCGACCCCGGCGAACGCCGCGATCAGCCGGCCGTGGGCGGCGCGATCGCCCTCCGCGAGGCTCCCGTGCACGTCGCGCGCGTCGACCCCCTCGGCGAGCGTCACGGCGAGCGCGCGCAGCCGCGCCGCGAGCGCCGAGCGCTCGGTCTCGATCGCCCACCGATAGCTCGCGAGCGCCATGACCGTGAGGAGCCCGATGGCGAGCGCGCCGAACGCGAGGGTGGTGCGCACGTGGAAGCGGCGAAACGCCCCCAGATGTGCGAGGCGGTCGGGATCTCCGCCGCGCACGTCAGGCCCCCGCAGGCCCTCGTCGTTCACGTCGCGCAGGCTATCAGGTTCGCCGCGGCCTGCTCACGCCGTGGCGCGGACCGGCTCTTCGTCGCCGTAGAGCGCCTGGATCTCCGCCGCGTACTTCTCGTGCACCACGTTGCGCTTGATCTTCATCGTCGGCGTGAGCTCGTCGCCCTCGACCGTGAATTCGACCGGCAGCACCTCGAACGTCTTGATCTGCTGATAGCGCGCGACCTTCGCGTTGCACTCCGACTCGACGAGGGGCTCGAGGTACTTGCGGAGCTCCGCGCTCGTCGCGACGTCGGCGAGCGTCGCCTCCTCCGGCAGGCCGAGCTTGCTGCGCAGCTCGGGCAGCGCCTCGGGATCGAGCGTGAGCAGCGCGACGAGGTAGGCCTTGCGATCGCCGATCACGACGGCCTGGCCGACGCCGGCGATCCCCTTCAGGTGCAGCTCCATCTCGGCCGGCGCGATGTTCTTCCCGCCCGCGGTGATGATGAGGTCCTTCTTGCGGCCCGTGATCCGCAGCGAGCCGTCCTCGTCCTTCTCGCCGAGATCGCCGGTGTGGAGCCAGCCGTCCTCGTCGATCAGCTCGGCGGTCTTCTCCGGGTCGTGCAGGTAGGCGCGCGTCATCCCGCGGCCCTTGAGGACGATCTCGCCATCCTCTGCGATCTTCACCTCCACGCCTTCGAGAGGGAGGCCGACGGTGCCGAAGCGCGGCCGGCCGAACGCCGGGACGGTGGCGACCGCGGTCGTCTCGCTCATGCCGTAGCCCTCGTAGATCACGAGGCCGAGCGACGCGAAGAACTCGAGCGTCTCGACGCCGATCGGCGCCGCGCCGGTGGCGGCCGCGATGAGCTGATCGAGCCCGAGCTTGTCCTTGATCTTCGAGAGGACGAGCTTGTTCGCCATGCGGCGCGAGAACGTGTTGACGGGACGGCCCTCGCTCACCTCGCGCTGAAAGGCCGTAAGCTCGGTCTTGCGCGCCCAGCGCGCGAGCGACGCCTTGATGCCGGTCGCCTCGGCGAGGCGAGCCTCGAGGACGGCTTGGAACTTCTCCCACACCCGCGGCACGCCGAGGAAGAGCGGGCGCGCCTCGACGAGGTAGTCCTTCACCTGCTTGAGGTCCGGGCAGAAGTAGACCTCGCCGCCGGTCGCGAGGTGGAGGAAGTTCGTGAAGAGCTGCTCCGCGACGTGGCAGAGCGGCAGGTAGCTCACCAGGCGGAACGCGCGCGGCGCGGCGAGCGGCGGGAAGTTCGCGACCACCGCGTCGGCGACCGAGGTCATCCCGCCGTGCTCGAGCGTCACGGCCTTCGGCACGCCGGTCGTGCCCGACGTGTAGATGAGGAGCGCCGTCTCGTCGGTCGTGATCGCGTCGAGGCGTTCCTCGAGCGCCGCCTGGCTGTCGCGCGGCCCTCCGCGCGCCGGCAAGCTCTTCGCCTTGCGCCCGCGCTCGCGGAGCGCCTCGAGGCTCATCACGCGCGGGTCGCTCGCGCCGACGTCGGAGAGCGTGACGATGTGATCGACCTTCATCTGGCCGCTCTCGAGGCAGCGCAGGTACTTCTCGAGCCGCGCGCCGTCGCAGAACGCGATCTTCGCCCGCGCGTGCGTGACGATGTACGCGGTCTGCTCGTCGGTGTTCGTCGTGTAGATCGGCGCCGGCACGCCGCGCGCGGCCATGATGCCGAACTGCGCGATCACCCACTCCGGCGAGTTGTCGCCGACGATCGCGACGCACTCGCCCTCCTCGTGGCCGAGCTCCATGAGGCCGCGCGCGGTCTCCTGCACCGCCTCCTAGTACTCGCGCCAGGTGTGCGCGACCCATTCGCCGTCGCGCTTGCCGCGGATCGCGGCGAGATCGGGCGTGCGCTCCGCCCAGCCCTGGAGTCGGTGTACCAGCGTGTCGCTTCGAGCCATATCGAGAGCCCCCTGTTCGGTTGGCGAGAGAGGGAGCGAACGTGGCCGAGATCGGCCGCGAAAACAAGACCCGATCCCGCGCGAGCGTGGACCACGGCGATGGGGGACGCTGGTCGAACGTGAGGGCCGCGGAGCTCGGAAGGCGCGCGCCGGCACGGGAGCTTCTTGGCGCGGATGTCCGGGCCTTGGTACCTTCTGCCGCTCGATCGATGACCGTCGCCCGCGCCAGCTCCGCAGGCCGGGTCGCCGCCTCTGCGCCGCCTCGGCCGACGTCTCTGACAGCGCGCGTCGCCCGTGCGCTCCTCGGCGTGGCGCTGCTCGGCGCGATCGGCGCTTTCGCCTGGCACCTCGCGCGCTTCTAGCAGCGCCGCCTCACCCTCGACGGGGTCGCGCTGCCCTCGGGCGAGGCGGAGCCCTTCGTCCGCGCGCTCGCCGCCGACTGGTACGCGACGGAGGTCACGCTCGACGCGGGCTCGCGCGTGGTGCGGGCC
>JAEZBP010000038.1 GCA_023427125.1 Pseudomonadota bacterium
TCGAGCGCCCCGAGCCGCGCCCCCAGCTCGCCGCGGGAGGCGACGGCGAGCTTGCGGTATAGCGACGCGCACTGATTCGCGATGGTGCGCTCGGAGCAGCCGCGGGCTCGTGCGATCTCTCGGTTCGACAGGCCCGAGAGGAGCATCCTGCACACCTCGCGCTCCGCGCGCGTCAGCTCCTCCGGCGCGACGGTGAGCACTTGGAGCCCGACCACGAGGCGTTCCTCGGTGCCGACCCGCCATCGGCAAACACGCAGGCGATGGACGGCACCGCCGCCGGGCTGCCCGAGGCGCGCGTGCAGCTCCGCGAGCACCATGCGCGACGGCAATCCCAGCTTCCGAACCGTCCTCGAAACGTGGCAGGCCACCGTGCCCTCGGCGATCCGCAGGGCGGCGGCGATGGCCTTGTTCGACCAGCCCTGAACGACGTAATCGACGATGTATCGCTCTCGCTGGGTCAGCCTCGTACACGGTCGCTCCGTCGGTCGCGTAACGAGGTACCGCCGCTCGCCCACGATGAAATGATCGAGGAGCGTCCAGCGACCCTCGAGCAGCCGGCGCCAGACAGCACCCGCGCACGCGGCGGCTGGATCGCGGGCCGCGCGATCAAGCGCGCAGACCTCCGCCCGGTCTCGCGACAGCTGCACCGCCTCGTTCTCCGAGACCTCCACAAAGGTAAGAGGTGCGTCCACGGGTTCTACCGAAGGTTCGACGGGCGACCCTCACCGGTCGACGACGAGGAGTCGTCTCACGCCGACCGATGCCCGTCTTGAACGTTCTTGCCGGCCACAGCTGCGACAGGCCCGGCTCGAGCGGGCCGGACCCCTTTGCCACGACCGTCGCTGCGCGGACGCGGGCGTGGCCAAGCTCGGCCATCGCTCCGCGACACGGCGCTGTCGCGTTGTGAGAAGCGACCTTATCATTCGCTGATCGCGCGGCCATTGATTCGTTCGGACATCCATCGCCATGATCTTCGAGACCCACCATCGCGCCATTCCGGAGCGCGACGCGTTCTTCCGGCGCCGTTCGCTTCGCCACGAGCTTCTGCGCGTCGTCATCTTCGAGTCATCGCGGCTCGCCACGGACTTTCAGCTCCTCGCCGCCGCGGTGCCGTTCATGTCGGACCATCGAGGGACGCAGGTCACGTTGATCCTCGAAGGGCGGGGGTACTTCGCGTCCGCCGATGCGCGCTTCGTCGAGCTGCGCCCCGGCGACGGCGTCCTCAGCGATCAGCTCCGACTGGAGCCGGAGGGATATGGGGGTGCGCCATGCCTCGCCGTCGTCATCGAGTGGACGAGCGACATCGCGCCTGCCTGGCGAAGCCCCTCGACGAAATTTCATCTCTCACCGGCAGAGATCGCACGCGCCAAGATCGCGCTCGCCGGAGAGAGCGCCGCCGAGCTCGTCGGAGGGCTCCTCGAGCTGCTGCGCGCCCATGGCCTGCCGTTCCAACGTGATGTCGATCTGGGTCTCGGATCGAGCGGCTCGATGTCGCGATGGCCAGCGGTCGCCTCGCCTCTCGGCAAGGCGTTCTCGCGTCTCGAGACGTCACCATGTCTGACCGAGCTCGCGGCGGAGCTGGGCGTCTCCGAGCGACAGGCAAATCGCTACGCGGCACGATGCGCGCCGCACGCCGCCAGCTTTCGCGACCTGATGCACGATGCCCGCGTGGAGGCTGCGATCCAGGCGCTCTCGCTCCCGCGGATCCCGCTCGAGCGCGTGGCGGCGCTCTCGGGCTATCGGTCCGCGGTCGCCCTCTGCCATGCGTTTGCCCGGAGCGGACTGCCGAGCCCCGCGCAGCTCTCCACGATGCTGCGGGAACGCTGGGGATAGACGTCATCCTGCTCGTCAGCTCGAGCGGACGGCTCGGGCGGGCTCGAGCGACGTCACTCGCGCGCGCAGCTCTCCCCGCGAGACCACCGCGAGCTTTCGGTAGAGCGACGCGCACTGGTTCGCGATGGTGCGCTCGGCGCTCCCGCGGGAGCGGGCGATGTCGCGGTTCGAGCTCCCCGAGAGCAGCATGCGGCAGACCTCCTCTTCGGCGCGCGTGAGACCGGTCGGCGTCACAGCGAGCACCTCCACCCCGACCACCACGCGCTCCTCAGTCCCGATACGCCAGCGGCTCACGCGCAGGCAATGGGGCTCGGACGCCGCATGGCGCCCGAGCCGCTCGTGGAGCTCGGCGAGCACGATCCGGGAGGGCAGCCCGAGCTTGCGAGCCGTCCTCGACACGTGGGAGGCCACCGTCCCCTCGGCGACGCCGAGCGCCGCCGCGATGGCCTTGTTCGCCCACCCATCCGTGACGTGCTCGAGGATGCAGCGCTCCCTCGCCGTGAGCCCTCTCCCGGGCGGCTCGGCCGCGCGTGCGACGAGGTAGTGGCGCCCATCCGCGACGAAGTAGTCGAGCAGCGCCCACCGACCCGCGAGCGCTCCCTCCCACACCTCCCGCGCCTCGACCTCATGCGGAGCACCCCCCTCTCGATCGATCGATCGCGCCTCGCCCCGCGTCCACTGACGGTCCTCGCGCCCACGCCCCGCCGCTCTCATGAAGAGGAGAGACGCGCGCGCTCGCTTGTGAGCCAGATTCGTCACCGAGGTGGTCGATTCGAGCGCCGAGATGGGCGAGAATCGCCGCATCGCGATGGTCCGCAGCGACGATGGAGTCGACGAGGAGGCACCGGACTCATGGCTTCGCGAGCTGGTCGGCGAGCTGAGCCCTCGCGATGTGGCGCCGCAGGCGGCGCTCGCCGTCGGAATCATCGTCGATCGGCGCTATCGCATCGAAGCAGCGATCGGCGCCGGTGGAATGGGCGCTGTGTATCGGGCACGGGACCTGCGTGAGGGAGCGGACGTCGCGCTCAAGGTCGTGCGAGCCGACCCTTCTCTGTATGAGCGCTTCGCGCGGGAGGCGCGGACGCTCGCCGCGCTGACCCACCCCGGGATCGTCCGATACCTCGGCGACGGTGCGCTGGGCGACGGCTCGCCCTATCTGGTGATGGAGTGGCTCGAAGGATCGACGCTCGCGGCGCGCCTCGCGCGCGGACCTCTCGGACTAGAGGCTTCGCTCACCGTGGCCCGAGAGATCGCCAAGGCGCTCGCTCACCTCCACGGCGCAGGCGTGCTCCACCGAGACATCAAGCCGAGCAACATCGTGCTCACCGACGACGGCCGAGTGGTGCTCGTCGACTTTGGGATCGCGAAGCTGACGACCGGATGGGGCCGCCTCACCCGCACCGGCGCGTCCGTCGGGACCGTCGGGTACATGGCGCCCGAGCAAGCGCGCGGAGACCGGCGGATCACCGCGCAGGCCGATCTCTTCTCGCTCGGGTGCGTCCTCTACGAGTGCCTCTCAGGGCGGCCGGCGTTCGCGGGGGCCAACGCCATTCAGGTGGCGGCCAAGCTCCTCACCGGCTCGACGCCGCCGCTCGCGGTGGGCCGACCGAGCGCCGAACAGCTCGTCGCCCGCCTGCTCGCTCTCAACCCGGCCGACCGCCCCGACGACGCGGCCGAGGTCGAGGCCGCGCTCGGCGCGCTGATCGCCGAGAGCGCCGGGACCGCCAGCGAGCCCGCCCGGCGTGAGAGGAAGCCTCTGCGCGCCCGCTGGGCGTGGGTGGCGCTCGCGATGGGGTTCGGCGTGGGGCTGGCCGTGACCGCGGCGCGCTGGAGCGCCGCGCCCACCGCTCCGTCGGTGCTGTGGGTGGACGATCACCCCGAGGGCAACGAGCACGAGATCCGTGGCCTCGAGGCGCGCGGCTTTCGCGTCGTCACGGCGAGGAGCTTCGCCGAGGCGACCGCCGACGCACCTCTTGACGCGTACGCAGCCATCATCTCGGACATGGGCCGCCTCGAGCCGTCGGGCTACGAGCAGGACGCAGGACTCACGTTGATCCGCAAGGTGCGCGAGGCCGGCGCCTCGACGCCGATCGTGATCTACACGGCGCCCCTGATGGTCGCGCCGCTCGAGCCGGAGATCGTGGCAGCAGGAGGGAGCGGGATCACCGGAAGCTCGACGGAGCTCATCCGGCTGATCGTGGCTCTGTCGGCGCCGGCGCGGTGATCGCTCACTGATCGTCCCCGAGGATCCCCGCCGCTTTCGCGCGCTCGCGCAGCTGTTTGCAGAGCTCGCTGTAGCGCTTGCGCAGGCGCGTCGAGGCGCGGCGGAGTGGCAGGTCGCTCAGCACCTCGTCGCCCTCGACGATCCGCGCGATCTCGTCCCAGGCGAGGTCGGCGTCCACTCGCAGGTGGAGCAGGGCGCGCTCATCGGGAGTCAGAGACTCCCGAAGCGCCCGGAAGCGCTGCTTCACGTCGGTCCGCAGATAGGGCGCGGTCTCCGTTCGGATCTCCTCCGCGAGCGCCGCGAGCTTGGAGTCCCCGGTGCGTCGACAGCGCTGCTCGTAGGGTGAGCGTTCGATGCGATGCGCCGCGTTCCGCCCGAGGGTGAACATCCAGGTGGCGAACGAGCTCGCGCCTCGAAAGGTGGGGAGCCCGCGCCACAGATCTTCACCGAGCTGCGCGAACGCGTCATCGGCGCGGCCGACGTCTCCCATCCGTGCGCACAAGAACCGATAGACGCCCGGGCCATATCCGCGGAGCGCCTCGGTCGCGGCCGCCTCGTATTCACGCCGCGCCAAGAGCTCGACGAGTCGCTCCTCCAGCGCCAGGTCCACAACGCGATTCTAGATCAACACCGAGGCCATGCGCTGGCTTGAAATCATTTATCGACGCGATTCACTCAGAGTGAAAATACCAGCTCGACGTGAACGAGATACACCGCGCCGCCTCGGGTGAAGTCGTCCTCTTCACAGATCGCGTCGCCGCAGCGGAGCGTGTGGTCGACCGGGATCGAGTAGCCGGCCGAGGCTCCGATCCCGAGCACGAAGCTGCCCCAGATCCAGCGCCAGCCGAGCTGGAAGCTCGGGGCGACGCTGTGCACCTCGTCGCGGTAGTACGGTGAGGACCACGCGGCGAGCTGATACTCGGCCGCGAGGCCGATCCAGAACCCGCGCATGCCCCGGAAGCCACGGGAGATGTAGAGGCGCACCTGTGCGCCGGCGCCGACGCCCCAGTCGAACTGGTCGTCGACGAAGTCGGAGTGCTCGCTGGCGAGCACGTAGTTGAGCACGCCGGCGTTCATCGCGCGCACGAACACGGCGCCGGTGACGACCCCGCCGAGCTCGACGCCGAGCGAGGGCCCGAAGGTCGCCGCGCCGCCGAGGTTGACCGTGAGCGCGAAGACCGGCTCGGGCTCAGGCCCCTCCGCCCGCTCCACCGACGCCACGGTCGGCCCGGCGGGCGGAGCACAGAAGACGAAGAGCGAGCAGCCCGGATCGGCGCAGCCGACGAGGCCGTCGCGATCGTCGTCTGCACCGTCACGACAGTCCGCAGCCGTGTCCTCGGCGTGCACCACAGTGGACCACGCTCCGGCGAGCGTCGTGAGCACGAGGACGGGCCAGGGCCGCAGCGCGCGCATCACGGCTCGGTCGTCCACACCCCCATAATCACGCAACCCCACACGTTGCCCCCATCGGCTGCGATACCGTTCCACCACGTGCATTCGATCCCCCACGTCGCCTGCTCGGCGGTGGATGGATGAGACCATCTCCCCCCATTCGCACTCGGCGCATTCCGTGCCGCGTTGAATTCCGCGACGCTGCTCGTGAAGTACCAGGCGTCGTGCTGGTCTTGTAGTACGAAAACCGGTGTGAACTTCCGCGGCTGGCCGAGCGCAATGGACAGCTCGATCGTCGTTGGCGAGGCTGCGTACCCGAGGACACCCTCATTGGTCCACCCGCTCGGACAGGACGTATGCAGCCTGAAGAAATGCGTCCCTCGCGTATTGTGAACGCAGCGTTGAATCGGCTCAAATCCGCTCGAGCTCGACGGGTAAACAAACATCGTACCGCCGATCCCCGTCGGTCCAGTCCACCCGCTCCCTCCTTCCGTCCGGCTGTTTGTGATCAGAAGATCGCGACTGTTCGTCGGCGTCGTGCCGCGCTGTCGGCGATAGAGCCTGCTGCGGCACCCCGTCCTCGGGAAGTCTTCGTCGAGCTCCCCATCGCAGTCGTCATCGTATGCGTTGCAGGTCGTGTCACCCAGCAGCCGACACTCCCCCCAGCCGCAGGCCAGTCCGGTCGGCTGGCAGGTCTGGACGCCGAGCGCCGTTCCAAAGCAAGTCCCACCGCAACCTCGCGTCATTCCCGGCGTGCAGATCATGCCGTTGTAGGGGTTCCCATCACAGTCATGGTCTACGGCGTCGCACACCTCGGTAGCGAGGGGATAGACATCGGTGCGGTTATCGTTGCAGTCGATGTTCGATCCCGTCGGCGGTCGACCGGTGAACGCGCCCCGATCTGCGCAAGCGCTGCAGCCGAGCACTCCGACCGCGCCGGCGCGGGCATAGCCGTCGCCGTCGACGTCCGGATAGCAGGTGGTGCTCGGGGGGACGCTCCCGACGCAGGGGCCCCAATGACCGTCGATGCAGACGGACGTCCCAGGGGTACAGGCCGTCAGGTCGCAGTCCATCGGCGGGGCCCCAATCGTGCAGTCGCACCCGGGGTCGATGTGGCCGTCACAATTGTTGTCGATCAGGTCACAGGCCTCCACGGCCGCCGGGTGGATCGCGGCGTCGTCGTCGCGACAGTCGGTCTGGTTGACGGAGTGACCGGCCGGCTGGGCGCACGCCATCGCCGGCGTCGAGCTTATGGCGCCGAAGCCATCCCCGTCCGCGTCCGCGTAGAACGGGAGCATGACGTCCTCGTCGACCATCCCGTCGCAGTCGTTGTCGTGTCCATCGCAGAGCTCGGGCGCGTCGGTGTAGGTCGCGGTTGAGCCGTCGTCGCAGTCGAGGCCGCAGCGCAGGACCTCGTCGAGGCCCAGGTTGCAGCATGCGCTGCTGACGACGCCGTCGCCGTCGGCGTCGAGCGCGCCTAGGGTCGCAGGGTTGCAATCCTCGTCAATGTCGCCGTCGTCGCACGCTTCGCTGTTGCCTGGGAAGCGGTCGCCGTTCTCATCGTCGCAGTCTTCGCCTCCGCACGCGACCGAGTCGCGACCGTCACCGTCCATGTCGCAGGGATCGCCCGCGTCCGGTGGGCCGGCGTCCGTCGCTCCACCATCACGCCGGGGCTCACTGCCCGCGTCGCGGCCCGCATCCATGCGACCGTCGGGTCCACCATCCTGCCCCGCCGTGGGCGCGTCACAGCCCCACGCTGCCGCAAGCGCCAGCAGGATCGTTGCGAGGATGATCGAGGCACCCGGTCCACGCAGTCTAGGCATGCTTCCCCTCGTGCAATGGAGGACGCTGGCGTGCGGCCTCGTATTGAACGTTCTTGCCCACCGCGGTCGCGGCGAGTCAGTGAGGGGGTGGATAGCAGACGCGCACCGCGCCGCTCCATGGTCATTTCCATGAGCCGCCGCTCGGGAGCGACGAAGAAGGCCCGATGATCTCCGCGTCAGCCCTTGCGGGCCCAGACCTTGACGCCGTGGCGGGGGCGCAGGGTGACGAGGGGCTGGGGCGTGACCTCGTGGCCGGGGACGAGCTCGAGGCGGAAGCGGCTGGCGAGGGTGGCCAGCACCAGGAGTCCCTCCATCATCGCAAACGAGTGGCCGATGCAGAGGCGCGGGCCGCCGCCGAAGGGGAAGAACGCGAAGCGATCGACAGCGGTCGGATCGGCGAAGCGCTCCGGATCGAAGCCCTCCGGATCGCGCCAGATCGCCGGGTGGC
>JAEZBP010000040.1 GCA_023427125.1 Pseudomonadota bacterium
GCCTCCGGTCGAGCTCGCCAAGCCCGCGCCCCCGAGCGTGCCTCAGCCGGCCAAGCCGCCACCGCCACCGCGCGCGCCGACCACGGGCACGCACCCGGCGCTCGCCAAGCTCGGTCCGAGCGCGCCCCTCGACCTCGACCTCGACGAGGTACCGAAGAAGAGCCCCGCGGCGCCGCCGAAGCGGCCTGTCACCGCGACGTTCGGCAAGCCGAAGCCGCCCGCCCCCGCGCCGAGCGCCGAGGACCCGAGCCTCCGACGCCTCTACGAGAGCTACGTGAGCGCGCGCCGCCGCAACAACGAGAGCGCCGACGCCGTCGCGTACGACAAGCTCGCGGCCAGCGTCCGCCAGATGCAATCGAAGCTGCGCGAGCGCCACGGTGACAAGCGGATCGACTTCGAGGTCGTGGTGCAGAACGGCAAGGTCGGCATCAAGCCCAAGATCGGCTGAGATCGCCGGCCTGCCCTCGTGCTACGACCGGGCGGCCAATGAGCGCGCCGCCGCCCAAGAAGCTCTGGACGCAGATCCGGCTGCTCGCCGGGAACGTCCGGCGCGCGATCGGGCTCGCGTGGCGGGTCGAGCGCTCGCTGACGCTCCAGTACGTGATCGTCTCCTTGGCGAGCGCGCTCCTGCCGGTCGCGATCGCGTATGTCGGCAAGCTGATCGTGGACGCGGTGGTCGCCTCGATCGCCGCGCCCGATCACCCGACCGGCGCCGCGCTCTCGTGGATCGCGCTCGAGCTCGTGCTCATCCTCTCGGCGCACCTGAGCGGGCAGTACTCGGGCTTGCTCGCGCAGCTCCTGCGCGCGCGGCTCGCGCTCCACGTCGACCGCATCATCTTCGAGAAGGCGCTCGAGCTCTCGCTGCGGCACTTCGAAGATCCGGCGTTCATGGACATGCTCGAGCGCGCGCGGCGCGAGTCGAGCTGGCGGCCACTCGAGATGATCACGCACGGCCTGCGCCTCGCGAAGGACGTGACGACGCTCGCCGGGTTCGGCGCGCTGCTCTCGCAGCTCAGCCCCTGGGCGGTGCTCGCGCTCGCGCTGGCCGGCCTGCCCTTCTTCGCCGAGATGCGCTACGGGGCCGAGCAGTACGCGATGAAGTCGCGCCGCACGCCGCGCGAGCGGCAGGCGCACTACCTCACCCAGCTCCTGACGAGCGACTGGCACGCGAAGGAGGTCAAGCTCTTCGCGCTCGGCCCCTGGCTCCTCGCGCGTCACCGCGCGCTCCACGAGGAGTTCTATCGCGAAGACAAGAGCTTCGGCATGCGCCGCGGCATCGCCGTCGCGCTGCTCGGCGCCGTCAGCATCGGCGTCTTCTATCTGATCTACGCCTTCGTGGTGGTCGAGGCGGCCACCGGCGCGATCACCCTCGGCTCGATGACGCTGTATCTGACGGTCTTCCGCCAGGGGCAGTCGTCGTTCCAGAGCGCGATGACCTCGGTCGCGCGCGCCTACGAGGACAACCTCTACATCAAGAACCTCTTCGACTACCTCGCGATCGAGAGCGACGACCTCACCGCCCATGGCCCGCACGACATTGCCGCGGAGGAGGTCGAGGGCGACGGGAAGGCGCCGGCGCTCTCGTTCGAGCACGTCACGTTCCGCTACCCGGGCTCCTCGCGACCTTGCCTCGAGGACGTGACGTTCGACGTGGCGGCTGGCGAGACCATCGCGCTCGTCGGCCCGAACGGCGCGGGCAAGACCACCCTCGTGAAGCTGCTCGTCGGCCTCTACGACCTGAAGGAGGGCGCCATCCGCCTCGACGAGACGCCCATCGAGGAGATCGACAAGGGCGAGCTGCGGGCGCGCGTCGGCGTCGTCTTCCAGGACTTCGTGCACTACCACCTGAGCGCGCAGGACAACGTCGGCATCGGTTGGCTGCCCTCGCGCGAAGATCGCGAGGCGGTGACGCGCGCGGCGAAGGACGCGGGCGCGGCCGACGTGATCGAGTCGCTGCCGGAGGGCTACGACTCCATGCTCGGCCGATGGTTCGGCGGCGAGCAGCTCTCGGTCGGCCAGTGGCAGCGCATGGCGCTCGCGCGCGCCTTCATGCGCAAGAGCCGCGTGCTGATCCTCGACGAGCCGACAGCCTCGATCGACGCCGAGGGCGAGCACGAGATCTTCGAGCGCTTCCGCGAGCTGAAGCGCGGCGCCACCGCGATCTTGATCACGCACCGCTTCAGCACCGTGCGCATGGCCGATCGCATCGTGGTCCTCGAGGGCGGCAAGGTCGCCGACATCGGCACCCACGACGAGCTCATGGCCCGCGGCGGCCTCTACAAGCGCATGTTCGACATGCAGGCCGAGGGCTACCTGGAGGCAAGCCTCCCCGCCCCCTGAGCGCCAGGCGCTCTCTCAACCCACTGCACGCGGCTGTTCGTCAGCCCTGCGGGCCCAGACCTTGACGCCGTGGCGGGGGCGCAGGGTGACGAGGGGCTCGGGCGTGACCGGGTGGCCGGGGACGAGCTCGAGGCGGAAGCGACTCGCGAGGGTGGCCAGCACCAGGAGGCCCTCCATCATCGCGAACGAGTGGCCGATGCAGAGGCGCGGGCCGCCGCCGAAGGGGAAGAACGCGAAGCGATCGACAGCGGTCGGATCGGCGAAGCGCTCCGGATCGAAGCCCTCCGGATCGCGCCAGATCGCCGGGTGGC
>JAEZBP010000196.1 GCA_023427125.1 Pseudomonadota bacterium
GCCGGAGCCCGTCGAGCCGATCCCCGCTGCGCCGGAGGCATCGCCGGTGGTCGCAGCGGAGCCGGAGCCGACACGCGCGCCTTCGCCCGCGCCCGCCGAGGCGGCGAGCACGCGCCCCCGCGGGAACGGCACCCTGACCGTCGCGACGCCGGGCGGATGGGGCCTCGTCTTTCTGGGGAGCCGCTCGCTCGGCGAAGCGCCGGGCGTGTTCACGGTGCCGGCCGGCTCGCACACGATCCAGATCCAGCCCTTCGGGCGAGGCGAGCGCATCCGCCGCCGCGTCGTCGTGCGCGAGAACGGAACCGCGCGCGTCTCCGTGCCCGTCGGAGGCTGATGATCGTGCCGCGCGCGGTCCCCGCGCCGCTGTCCCCGCGTTGCCGCGCCCGCACGGAGCCTGGTAGGGTCGCGCGCGAATGCTCAACGGCAAGCGCGTCGTCGTCGTGATGCCCGGCATCGACGTGGCCTCCACGCTCGAGCGGACGGTGCGCGCCATCCCGAGCGGGATCGCCGACGAGATCATCCTGGTCGACGACGGGAGCCGCGACGACTCGGTCGAGCTCGCGCTCTCGCTCGGCTGCACGGTGGTCTCGCACGATCGGAACCTCGGCTACGGCGCGGGCCAGAAGACCGGCTATCGCGAGGCCCTGCGCGCGGGCGCCGACGTCGTCGTGATGGTGCACCCGGACTTCCAGTACAAGCCCGAGCTCGTGCCCGCGATCGCGTCGATGGTCGCCCACGGGGGCTACGACCTCGTGCTCGGCTCGCGCATGCTGGTGCGCGGCGCGCTGGCCGGCGGGATGCCGCGCTGGAAGTACGTGGTGAACCGGGCGCTGACCACCGTCGAGAACGCGATGACCGGCGCGGGCCTCAGCGAGTACCACACCGGCTATCGCGCGTTCTCGCGGCGCATCCTCGAGGAGCTGCCGCTCGCGAACCTGCGCAACGACTACGTCTTCGACAACGAGATGCTCGTGCAGGCGATCCACTTCGGCTACGCGATCGGCGAGCTCTCGTGCCCCGCGCACTACTTCGACGAGATGCAGACGATCACGTTCGCCAAGGGGATCCGCTACGGCCTCGGCGTGCTCGGGACGACGTCCTCGTACGCGCTGCATCGCCTCGGCAAGCGCTCGCCGATCCTCGACTCGAGCGCGCCCGGGCTCGATGCGTGGACCGAGGGCCGCCGCGTCGAGCCGAGGCTCCGCATCGTCGAGAGCGCCTGAGGATCCGCGCGGCCTCCCGCGCGCGACCCGCCAACGACATCAGGGCCGCACGAGGGCGACCAGCATGCGGCCGTCGTCGCGGTGGGTGCTGACGATGAGCAAGCGATCGCGGTAGGCGAGCATGCGCGCGTGGCGGGTGTCGAAGGGCAGCTCGCTCAGCACGGGGGCCCAGCGATCGGCGCTCGGATCGTAGACCTCGATCGAGCGATCGGACTGCATCCCGTTCTCACCCTCGCCGCGCACCGAGCCGGCGGCGAGGTAGAGGCGGTCGCCGAGCGTGACGAGCTCGGCCGAGAGGCGCGTCCGCGCGGGGCACGCGATCGGCGCGAAGCGCTGCGCCTCGACGTCGAGCGCGAGGCAGTCTTCGACGAGCTGGAAGCCCTCGCGCATGCCGCTGACGATGTAGATGCGCCCGCCGAGCTCCGCGTGCGCGAAGGCACGCCGCGGCCCGGGCATCGCGAGGCCCTCGACGGGCGCGAAGCCGGTGCTCGTGTCGTCGACCGGCGCGCGCAGGATCGAGGTGACGTGATCGAACGCGGACTCGCCGCTGCGCGAGGGATCGTAGTCGAGCCCTCCGAGGACGTAGAGGTGGTCGCCGAGCGCCGTCAGTCCGAACTGCGTCCTCCCGCTTGGCAGGCCCGCGCGCTCCTCCCAGGTGCCGCGCGCGAGGTCGAAGGTGTAGGCCTCCGGATGCGACACCGCGGCGGTGCCGTCGTGACCGAAGCCGCCGACGCTGATCGCCTGCTCCCCGACGACGACCGTCTGCATGGTCTGGCGTCGCGCGGGGTAGTCGGCGATCCGCTCCCACGTCATCGAGGGTAGGTGCACGCGCCAGCCCTCCGACTGAAAGTTCTCGGGCGCGAAGTCGTGCTGTCCGAGGCTGTTGTTGCCGCCGAAGAGATAGAGGAAGTCGTCGTGGAGGAAGACCGCCTGACGGTTCTTCGTCGTGCCGGGGAAGGGCATGGTGAAGAGCGCGAGCGAAGGCTCGGTCGCGAAGGTGACGCGCTCGACGTGCGCGGTGCGGCCGTGCGTGTGCATGCCGCTGATGCCACCGACCGCGATGAGGCCGCCGTCGCTCGGCACGAGCATGTGGAAGAAGCGAGGGAACGCGAGGGTGGCGGCGCGCTCCCAGGCGGGCGCCCCGACGCGCCAGCGGTAGACGACGCCATCGCGCGCCGACGCGAGCACGGAGTCGCCGACGCCCACGGCCGCGATCCCGAACGCGTCGCTCGGATACTCGGGCCCCCGAGTCCAGGTGCCGGTCGCCGGATCGTAGACGTCGACCCGGCCCGAGGGCTGCCGATCCTCGCCGAGCCCGCCGACCGCGACGATCTGTCCCGACGCCGACGCCAGCCCGAGCGCGCGCCGGGTGAAGGGCGCCTCGATGGTGCGCCACGCGCTCGCGCCGGGATCGAGCGCGAGCATCGAGCGATGGAAGGTGCCCGTGCTCGCGTCGCCCTCGAGCTTCCAGCCGCCCGCCACGTAGAGCGTGTCGCCGGCGACCACCGCTTGATGCGACGAGCGGCCGTCGGGCAGCGCCGGCAAGGCCTCCCAGCCCGAGCCGGACCAGCACGCGGCGCTCGCGACCGAGCGCATCACCGCGGGCTCGCCCTCTTCGTTCTCGATGGTGTTGCCGCCGATCTGGCAGAGGCGATCGCCGCGCGCGACGAGCGCCAGCCCTTGTAGGCCCTCGTCCATGCGAGCGATCTCTTCCCACCGGCCTTCACCCGCGAGCGGCAGGCGCCAGAGCGAGCGCGACTGGCCCTCACGCGAATACGAGTGCGGTGTGCCGTGGTAGCCGCCGAGCACGTAGAGGTGCGTTCCGTCGGTCGCGGCGCCGAAGCTCGTGACCGCGGTCGGCATCGGCGCGAGCAAGTCGCCCTCCACTTCGACCGAGGTCGCGTCGGTCGCCGTCGCCTGCGGCGATGGGCTCGCGGGCGGGGGCGTGCTCGCGGTCCGAGGTGCGGTGGAGCCACACGCGCCGAGCGCGAGGGCCGTGATGATGAGCGCGTAGGGTCGCAGCATTGGAGGGCTCTCCGATCAGAAGTCGTCGCGGCCGGGGCCGGCGAAGCCGAGCTCGACGCGCAGGGCGCCGGATGAATAGGTGAGGACGCGGAGGGCGGCGGTGTGCCCGTCGGCGGTGCGCACGCCGAAGACGACAGGGCGCGGGCTCACGCCGTGGGTGGCGGGGTCGTAGGCGTACCAGCTCGCCAGGACGGGGCTCCCGCTGTACTCGGGGCTCCCGGGCGGTCCGTCGCTCTGCATCACGTCGGCGAGCCAGCCGCCGGTCGGCGCCGCATCGAGGGTCGCGATCGAGGCCGCGCTCGTCTCGACCGCGGCGCCGCTCCCTCCGCCGCTCGTGCCGCCGTTGGTGCGCATGCGCGTTCGTGAGAAGCCCACGTCCCAGGTCGCGTCGGCGGCCGCGTCGGTCACCGTGACGATCGCGCCGTCGCGCAGGCTCACGTACGTCCACGTGTCGCTCGCCGTCGCGTCCACGTCGAGCTCGACCACGTCGACCCGGCGCGCGACAGGCGCGAACGAGAGCGCGTACTCGCCGTCGCGCCAGCGCCAGATCCGCAGCTTGGCGTACTCGCCGTCCGCGGTGCGGACGAGGTAGCTGCGATCGCCGGGGACCACGGTGTGGGCCACGGGGTTGTAGTCGTACCAGCCGCTCAGCGCGTCATTCAGGCTGGTGGTCGGCGCGCCGGGGCGGCTCTCCGCCACGACATCGGTGACGAAGCCGAGCGTCGTCGACTCGGTGAGCGCCTCGAACGAGAGGCCGCTCGCGTCTTCACGCGCGCCGCCGAGGCCCGCGCCGCTCGCGCCCGAGTTGGTGCGCACCTCGGTGCGCCGGAGCGCGATGTCCCATCCGAGATCGGTCTCCGGCGTAGCGGGCGTCACGACTCCGTCCTCCAGATCGAGGTAGACCCAGCTCGTGGCGTCGGACGCGTCGATCGCGATCGCGCCGGTCGGCAGCGGCGCCTCGCCGGCGTCTGGGTGCGGCAGCCCGCCGTCGCTCGGGCCGGGGCCTGCGTCGGGCAGCGCGCTCGCCGGCGCGTCGATCTCGGCCCAGCGGAAGCGGAGCACCGCGGGTGAGCCTGCGTCGTCGTAGTACGCCTCGAAGCGGAGCTTGAAGAAGCGCCCCTCGGTCGAGGCGATCACGTACGTCACGTCGCGCGGCGCCAGCTCATGGGACGCGATGTCGTACGCGTACCAGTCGCTCGTGCCGTTGTTGAACGCGTTGTCAGGCTCGGTGTCGTCGTCCGCGTCGCCGTCCGGGACGTCGGCGGTCCAGCCCTCCTCGGGCGCGCGGGCCAGCGTGTCGAAGGCCCGCCCCTCGAGCGCCGCCACCAGCACCCCGCCGCCGCCGCTCACGCCGCCGTTGGTGCGCACGCGAAAGCGCAGGAACGCGAGGTCCCACCCCTCGGGGGTCGAGAGGCCGCTGTCGAGATCGAGGTGCTGCCACGCGCTCTCGCTCGTCGCGTCCGCGACGGTCGTGATCACGCCGCCTCGGACCTCGTGGGTGAACGCGCCGCTCGATCGCGGGAAGCCCCCGCTCCGCGGCGTCGACGCGTCGCCCGTCCCGGCGTCCTCCTCCGTGTTCAAGCTCGGGGCGCAGGCCAGCGCCAGGACCGCGAGCGCGGTCGTGATCCATCTCTCCATGTCGGCTCCTCGCAGTAGAAAAGAGGTCAGTACCTGCCGCGCGCGCCGCCGTAGACCGTGAAGGGGCGGAGCACGCTGAAGCGGTCCCCGGCGTCGAGCAGGTTGTCGATGCCGGCGAAGATCTCGAGGTGGCGCGTGAAGCGCTTGAAGAGGCGCAGATCGACCTGCGCGAGCGGGTCGGCGTAGAGCTCCTCCTCGATGCCGTCGTTGTCGTCGTCGAGGTAGTAGACGCGATCGATCGAGAGCGCGGCGCGCGCGACGAGCCCGATCTCCCACGGGTCGTACGCGAGCTGCGCCGAGAGCGTGAAGCGGTGGCGCGCGCGCCCCTCGAGGCGCCGCTCGCTCTCGCCGTCCCAGGTCTCGGTGAGCGTGTAGCCCGCGTTGATCGTGAGGATGTCGTCCACGCGGATCCGCGCGTTCGACTCGAGCCCCATCGTCCACGCGCTCGCGATGTTCGCGTAAGAGAAGATCGTGCCGGCCGCGCTCGGATCGTCGGTGGTGACGATCGCGATCATGTGCTCGAGGTCGTTCCGGAAGAAGCTCGCGCCGAGCGCCAGCCAGCGATCGGGCTGCCACTCGACGCTCGCGTCGACGCCGTGGCTCGCCTCCGCGCCGAGCGCGGGGTTGCCGCGCACGAGGTAGCCCACGCTCGGGTTCTCGAAGTGGAGGAGCAGCTCCTGGAACGAAGGCGCGCGGAAGCCGCGCCCGTAGCTCGCGCGGATCACGATCTGCCGCACCGGATCGAAGCGGACGGCGAGCTTGGGCGAGAGCTGCTCGCCGAACTGCGAGTCGAGATCGAGCCGCAGGCCGGGGACGACGGTCAGCGACATGTCGCCCTCGTCGAAGACGATCCACTCGTCCTGCGCGAAGAGCGCGAGGCGCGCGCGCTGGCCGGAGCTCGAGAGGCGCTCGGAGTCGAGCGTCTGGAAGATCTGCTCGAACCCGATCGTGACCGCGTTTGCGTCGCCGGCGCGGAAGCGCAGGATGCTCGAGAGCTGCCCGAGGTGCTCGCGGTTGTCCTCGTACTCGTCGAGCCGGTTGCTCCCGCGCTGATCGAGCCGGTACTGCTCACGAAACTGCGCGTACGAGGCGCGGGTGCGCAGCTTCAGGCCGTCAGGGCCCTCGATGCGGTGCTCGAGCGAGGTCTGGAGCTGCTCCTGGAGCTGGGTGCGATCGAAGAGCGCGCCGCCGGCGCCGGGGTCGACGCCCGAGAGCGTGAGCTGCAGGTAGTCGGCGCGGGCGCGGAGGCGATGCTGGCTCGTGGGCCGCCAGTCGGCGTAGCCGCCGGCCGACCATTGCAGCCGCGCGCTCCCGCTCGTGACCTCACCCTCGCTGCGCCGGAACGCATCGGCGAAGTGGAAGCCGCCGTGCACGCCCAGGCGCAGGTGCCGCTCGGCGCGCCCGCCGGCGCGGGCGGTCGCGTCGACGATGTTGCCGAGCCCGTAGCTCGCGAGCGCGTCCGCCTCGAAGTCACGGCTCGACTCGCGCGGGACGATGTTGACCACACCACCGATCGCGTCCGAGCCGTAGAGCGCGGAGCTCGGACCGCGAACGATCTCGATGCGCTCGATCCCCTCGACGCCATAGCGGGAGAGATCGATCGCGCCGCCGATGCGCCCCGGCACGCGCTCGCCGTCGACCAAGAAGAGCGTGTGCTCCGGATCGAGCCCGCGCAGCCAGAGCTCGGTGCCGCGGAACGAGCGCGAGACCTGCAGGCCCGGGCGCTCCTCGAGCAGCTCGGCGGCGTCGCGCGCGCCGCTCGCCTCGATCTCCGCGCGATCGATCACCTCGGTCGCCACCGTCGCGGAGTCGGCCGACTGCTCGGTGCGCGCGGCGGTCACCACCACCGTGGGCGCGAGGTCCTCCTCGAGCAGCTCCGCGAGCGAGAGCTCGTCGGGCTCCGCCTCCTCGGACTCCTGTGCCTGCGCGCGGGCCAGAGAGGGCATGAGCAGCGCGAGCAGGAGCAGCGATCGAGCGGCCATGAGGCGACGAGGTTGATGAGAATGACTCTCAAGTGCAAGTGATGATTCTCACGGCGGACGCTCGTGCTGCCGCTCCGAGACGACGCCGTCCCGGCCCGTGTGTACGAGCGCGCACGTTCAGGCTCGGATCGACGCGGCACGATCGTGAGCGCCGATGATCGTGTCCGACCGGCCGCCGACGCGTGCCACGACGGGGAACGGGTCAGCCGGTGATGAGCGCGAGGAGCTCCTCGGCGCGCTCCAGATCCACCGCTGTTGAGTGTGTCCGGCTCAGGAGCCGCTGAGCTGGGCGCCCTCGAAGACCAGGGTCGGGACGCGGGTGCTCGAGTAGGGCCAGGGATCGCTGCCGACCTCGGCGAGCGCGCCGAAGAGCGTGAGCACGTCGCCGGTGAGGTTCATCTCCTTCACCGGCGCGCCGATCACGCCGCGCTCGATGCGATGGCCGCGCAGGCCGAGGGAGAAGTCGCCCGTGGTGGCGTCGGAGTTTCCGCCGAGCCAGCTCGTGACGAGGATCGCGTCGTCGTGGTCGCGCACGATCGCGTCGAGGGGGCGCTCTCCCGGCTCGATGACGAGGTTGCTGCTGCCGCCGGTCGTCGGCGCCATCGCGATCTTCCGGCCGTAGTAGGTGTCGACGTAGAGGTTCACGAGCGCGCCGCGCTCCATGATCGGGAGCGTGCGCGCGGCGATGCCCTCGCCGTCGTAGCGGCGCGAGGCGAGGCCGCGCCGGAGGAGCGGCTCGTCGGTGATCGTCAGCCGCTCGCTGATCGCCCGCTCGCCGAGCCGGCCGCGCCAGAACGAGCGCTCCTGGCTGAACGCGCGTGCGCTCGCCGGCCCGAGCAAGAGCCCGATGAGCCGGCCCGCCGCCCGCGGCTCGACGACGATGGTGCCGCGCCGCGTGGGCCCGACGCTCGCGCCGAGCCTGCGCGCGCCTTGCCTCCTCGCCTCGTCGCCGAGCTCGCCCGGCGAGGGGAGATCCGCGAGGTGGCGGGCCGCCGCGTGCGCCGAGCCGGCGGGGCGCGCGTCGCCCTCGGCCTGCAAGGTCACGCTGCCGCCCCGCGCGAACATGGTGCGCTCGTGCGATCCGGAGAAGCCGTTCGTACTGCGGGTGACGACGAAGGAGCTCGAGTCGCTCACCGAGGCGGTCGCGCTGACCAGGCGCTCGTGCTGGCGCGCGCGCTCGCCGATCGCCATGCACGCCTCGATGCGAGCCGGCATCTCGAGGGCGTGCACCGCGGGGTCGACGAGCTCGAGCTCGAGCTCGTCCTGCTCGGCTGCGAAGAGCGACGGATCCGGGATCGCGCGGAACGGATCCGGCTCGAGCGCGAGCGTCATCGCCACCGCCTCCCGCACGAAGCTCGAGAGCTCGGCCTCGCGCAGATCGCTCGTCGCGAACGTCCCGTAGCGCCCGCTCGCGTAGATGCGCAGCGAGAGCGAGCGGCTCGTGCTCTCGCGGACCTTCTCGATCGCGCCGTCGCGCACGTGGACCTCCACGCCGCGGCTCCGGCTGGCGCTCGCCCATGCGTCGTCGGCGCCCGATGCCCGCGCGAGCTCGAGCGCGTGCGCCACTCGCGCTTCGAGCTCAGCTCGCACTCTCGCCTCCGATCGTCGCGTGCGAGACGAGGACGGTCGGCATGCCGAGGCTGACCGGCACGCTCTGACCTTGCTTCCCGCAGGTCCACCCGCCGGTATCGAGCTTCGCGTCGTCGCCGACCATCGTGATGCGGCGCAGGGTCTCGGGCCCGGTTCCGATGATGTTCGCGTCCTTGATCGGCGCGGTGATCCGGCCGTCCTCGATGAGCCAGCCGTTCTTGATGTAGAAGGTGTAGTCGCCGGCGCCGATCTGGACCTGCCCGTTGGTGAAGGTCTCGGCGAGCACGCCGCGCTTCACGGAGCGCACGATCTCGTCCGGCGTGTGCGGGCCGGGCTCCATGGTGGTGCAGCGCATGCGCGGGAGCGGCGGGTGGCGGAACGACTGCCGGCGGCCCGAGCCGGTCGGGCGCACGCCGTAGGCGCGGGCGCTCATCAGGTCGTGCATGTAGCCGACGAGGACGCCGCGCTCGACGAGCACGGTGCGCTCGGCCTCGCGGCCCTCGTCGTCGATGTTCAGCGCGCCCCGCTCGTGCTCGAGCGTTCCGTCGTCGACGATGGTCACGTGCGGCGACGCCACCTCACGCCCCAGCATGTCGGCGTAGATGCTGACGCGCTTGCGGTTGTAGTCGGCCTCCATCCCGTGGCCGATCGCCTCGTGGAGGAGGATGCCGCTCGCGCCCGCCGCCAGCACGACCGGCAGCTCGCCGGCCGGCGGGCGCCGCGCGTCGAAGAGGACCAATGTCCGATCGACCGCCTGTTGCACCACCTGTCGCAGGCGCTCTTCGGTGTAGAAGTCGAGGCCCCGGCGCGCTGCGATGTTCGCGCGGTTCGTCTGCCGCTTGCCGCCCTTCTCCGCGGTGACGGTGATCGTCATGCGGGTCATCGGGCGCGCGTCGGCGATCGCGCGGCCCTCGAGATCGGCGATCACGACGTGGGACTCACCGTCGCCCCAGCTCACCTCGACCTTCACGATCGAGGGGTCGGCGGCGCGGGCGAGCTGGGCGGCGCGGCGCAGGATCGGCAGCTTCGCGGCGATGCTCACGTCACGCCACGGGACCTCGATGGGGTAGCGATCGGCGGCGATCGGCGTGCGGGTGATCGAGCGCGGCGGCGACGCTCCGCGGCCGCAAGCGATGGACGCGGCGGCCTGCGCCGCGGCGCGCATCGACTCGGCGGTGAGCTCCTCGGTGTAGGCGTAGCCGGTCTGCTCGCCGACCACGCAGCGCAGGCCCACGCCGCGGTCCACGCTCGCGTCGGCGCGGCTCACGATGCCGTCTTGATAGGTGATCGAGGTCGAGCGCGAGCTCTGGAAGAAGAGCTCCGCCTGATCGGCTCCGCGCGCGCCGAGCTCGGCGAGCGTGCGCCTCACGATCGCGTCGTCCACCTCGAAGCGCGCGAGCGGGTCGAGCTCCTCGGCGGGGCCAGGCTTCGCGTCGTTCACGCCGAAGCGTTCGTCGAGAGGGGTGCGCTCGCAACCCCTTTGGGGCACGGTTCGGCGATGGCAGAGGACGCGCGCTTCGTCACGATCCGGAAGGTGGCCGATCCGCTCGAGGCCGAGATGCTCAAGGACCTCCTCGAGCAGGAGGGCATCCCGGCGACGATCCAGGGCACCAACCACAGCGCG
>JAEZBP010000219.1 GCA_023427125.1 Pseudomonadota bacterium
TGGGGCCGGCCACCCCCGACGTCGGCTCGTCGCCTTCGGCGGGGGCGCGGCGCACGTCTCCGCGCGAGGTGAGCTCCTCGGCGGGGCCGTCCTCCTCGCGCTCCTCCGACTCGAGGTGCCGCTCGAGGTCCGCCTCGCTGAAGCGCTGGACCGCGCGATCGACGAGCTCGCGCGCGGTGGCCTCGTCGAGCTGCTCGATGGCCACGTCGGGCTCGATGCCCTCGGCCTGGATCGAGCGGCCGCTCGGTGTGTAGTAGCGCGCCACGGTCAGCTTGAGGGCGGAGCCGTCCGGCAGCTCGATGATGTTCTGCACGCTGCCCTTCCCCCAGGTGCGGCTGCCGACCACGATCGCGCGGCCGTGATCGCGCAGCGCCCCGGCGACGATCTCGGCGGCGCTCGCCGTGTAGTTGTCGACGAGCACGACCATCGGCCAGTCCGGGCGGGTGCCGGCGCGTCGCGCGCTCGCCTCGTTCAAGAGGCGACCGCCACGCCCGCGCGTCGACACGATGACACCTCCCTCGAGGAACTCGTCGCTCATGCGCACGGCCTCGTCGAGGAGGCCGCCCGGGTTGCGCCGCATGTCGAGGAGGATGCCGCGCACGCCGCCGGACGACGCGGTGCGGGACACGGCGGCGTCGAGCGCGCGGCGCAGCTCGTCGGTCGTCGTCTCCTGGAACGAGCGCACCTGGATGTGCACGGTCCGGTCCGGGAGGATGCGGGCCTCGACCGCATCGACGCGGATGATCTCGCGGGTCAGCGTCATGCGGAGCGCCTCGTCGGCGCCCTCCCGCCGTATCGAGACCTCGACGCTCGTGCCCGGCTCGCCCCGCATGACGCGGACCGCGTCGGCGATCGGCATGTCGCGCGCGCGCCGCCCCGCGATGGTGAGGAAGCGATCGCCGGGCTGGATCCCGACGCGGTCGGCCGGCCCACCCGCGAACACGCCGTGCACCGTGAGCCAGCCGTCGCGCACGTCGATCTCGACGCCCACGCCGCCGAACTGGCCCTGCGTGTCGCTCGCGAGGATGCGGTACTCCTCGGGATCCATGAACGTGCTGTGCGGATCGAGCGTGCCCACCATCCCTCGGATGGCGCCGTAGATCAGCTCGTCCTGATCGGGATCCTCGACGTGCACGGCCTCCACGTGGCTGAGCGCGCGGGCGAAGATCGCGAGGTTGGCATAGGGCGACGCGATCGCCTCGGTCGCCTGCGCGCGCTCGACGAGCCCGAGCGCCAGGATGGCGACGAGGGCGCCGCCGAGCGCGGCGGCGAGGTGGGAAAGCGGTCGCCGGAGTCTCCGTCGGGTCTCGTTCACCGGCCCAGCATGGAGGCTCGAGGCCACGCCTGCCAGCGCTGCGCGGGACGCATCCCATTGACAGGACCCCGGCCGTGTGGGTAGTTCCCCGGACGACATCGGCGCGCGATGGATCACATGTCGAGCGCGCCGCGGAGGTGGCGAGAGCATGGCCGGAACCGACAAGCGCAAGCAGAGCTTGTACTTCCCCGAGTCGATGCTGGAGGACATCCAGCGCGAGGCGGCTCGGCTGGATCGGTCCCTCTCGTGGATCGTGCAGCGCTGCGTGAAGGTGGCGCTGCCCGAGATCCGCAAGCTCCCGTCGGTCAACGACGTGGGCGAGGACGCGAACGGCGACGAAGCCTGAGCTCGAGCGATGGAGTACGACCGCCAGGGGTTCGCCACCGCGGGCGACGGAACGCGGCTCTTCTGGGGGACGCGCGGCGAGGGACCGCCGATCGTGCTCAACGACGGGATCGGCTGCAACGGCTTCGCGTGGAAGTACTTGCTCCCGCACCTCGCCACCGATCACCGCGCCATCCACTGGCACTATCGAGCCCATGGCCGGAGCGGGCTCCCCGTCGATCCCGGCCGGATCGATCTGCCGGCCCACGCGCGCGACCTCATCTCGGTCCTCGACGCGCTGAGCGTCGAGCGCGCGGTGCTGGTCGGGCACTCGATGGGGACCCAGGTCGCGCTCGAGACGCTGCGGCTCGCCCCGGACCGTGTGAGCGGGCTGGTGCTGCTCTGCGGCAGCTACGGCAAGGTCACGGCGACCTTCCACGGGAGCGACATGCTCAAGCAGGTCCTGCCGGCGATCCTCGAGGCCGTCGAGCGCCGCAAGGGCCTCGCCCGCGCGCTCTGGGGCCGCATCCCGCCGAAGCTGGCCTTCCACATCGCTCGCCTCTCGAAGGAGGTCGACAAGCTGGCGATCCGCGAGGAGGACTTCCGCCCCTACATGGAGCACATCGCGCTCATGGATCCGTCGATCTTCCTCGGCATGCTGCGCTTCGCGGGCGAGCACACGGCCGAGGACCTCCTCGAGCGCGTCAGCGTCCCCACCCTCGTCATCAGCGCCGAGCGCGACACCTTCACGCCGCCGGTGCTCGCGCAGCACATGGCCGACACGATCCCGAACGCCGAGCTCTTCATGCTGCGCGGCGCCAGCCACGCGGCGCCCATCGAGCAGCCGGTCGCGATCCAGCTCCGCATCGACAAGTTCCTGCGCGAGCGCGTCGACCACGGCGAGGCCGAGTCAGGCCCCGACGAAGTTTCCCCGCCCCGCGCCCGAAGAGACGCCAGCTAGCGCGCGAGAGAGATCCGCGGCCACCCTCGGAGCTGGGCCGCGCACGTGCCGACCAATCAAGGCTGTCGCAAGACCACGGCTCGGGGCGCCGCGCGGAGCGGTACCGATCGCTCGCCGAACACCGGGGACGGGAAGCCCCCACAGGACGGAAACCCCGCGCAGCGAGGCCGCGCGCGCGAAGCCGCGCCGAGCGGAGCGGTACCGATCGCTCGCCGAACACCGGGGACGGGAAGCCCCCACAGGACGGAAACCCCGCGCAGCGAGGCC
>JAEZBP010000221.1 GCA_023427125.1 Pseudomonadota bacterium
ACGCCGAGGCGGGCAGCCCGCGCCTCGAGCTCACCGCGGAGGGGACCCTCGCCCGCGATCCAGAGCTCGATGTCGCCGAGGCGCGCGGCGGCGTCGATCGCCACCTCCACACCCTTGATCGGCACGAGTCGGCCGAGCGAGAGCGCGACGAAGCCCCTCGCGCCAAGGGCCTGGCGCGCCGCGCGCCTCCCGGGCGCGTCGATCGGGTCGATGCCCATCGCGCTCACGTGCGAGCGCGCGGCGAGGTCGGCTCGCGCGACCGGCGGCAGCCAGTCCAGGACGTCGGCCCGCAGCGCCTCCGACGAGAAGAGGAGCTGTGTCGCGCTCTCTGCGATCGCGCGCGCCCAGCGCGATCGCAGAGGCAGCCTGCGCATCAGATGCACGTCGGCGGAGTGGAGCACGGCGAGGGGCGGGCGCGACCCGCGGACCGCGCCGGCGACGAGCGCGCACGGCAGCGCCCAGTGGCTGACCACCGCGTCCCACCCCGGCACGGCGCGGCGCGCGGCATGGTGGAGCGCCGCGGGGTAGGTGACGAGCCCGGGCCATGCGCGCGGATCGCGGACGTTGTCCGGTACACCCGCCCCGTAGAACGTACGCGCGAGCGAGCGAGGCCGCGCGTAGGGGATCCATCGCACCGAGACCCCGTCGTCGGCTGGCGCCGCGCGCTCCTCGCGCGGCTCGGGGGCCAACACCTCGACCTCGTGCCCGCGCGCGGCGAGCGCCCGCGCGAACCCGCGGACGAAGAGGCCCGCGACGTCGCCCTCGTGACGGGGATAGCTCGTCGTCAGCAGGCCGACGCGAGACACTAAGGTGAGGCTCGCAGGATCGGCTCGTCGCAGCCCCGCGGTGAGGGCTCGAGCTCGACTTCGGAGCGCAGCGGAGAGGCGGTAGGCCGACGCTTGCCGTTCGCAGGTGTCGGGATGCCGTCACGCAGCGGAGCGCCCGATGTGATCGGGCGCAGCTCGTCGCTGCGCGCCGCGCGCACGCGCCGCGCGAGGCTGGTGGCGAGGACGCGCGGGAACGCGGTGACGAGGTGGCGCGCGCGGATGCCGCTCTCTTCATCGCCGTAGACCGGGCGCACGATCACGTCTGCCACGCGCACGCCGGCCACCGCCATGCGCGAGAGCAGATCGTTCGGGTATCCATAGCCGGGCCAGAGCGCGTCCATCGAGTCGAGCGCGTCGAGCCGCGCGAATGCTTCGCGACGGAGCGCGGTGTAGCCGCACTGCGAGTCACGCACGTCGAGACCGGTCGTGAGGCGGGTCATCGCGCTGAGGCCGTGGCTGCCGAGCCAGCGCGTGAGCGGCATCCGGGCCAGCACCTCCCGGTGCGAGAGACGATCGCCCTTGGCGTAGTCCGCTTCGCCGGAGAGGACCGGCGCGAGCAGCGCGTCGAGATCGCGCGGATCCATCTGTCCGTCGCCGGCCATCACGGCGGCGACCTTCGCGCCTGCGGCGAACGCGCGCCGATAGCCCGTCACGATCGCTGCGCCGACGCCGCGGTTCCGATCGTGCTGCAGGAGCTCGACCCGCTCGTCGGCGACGCTCGCGATCTCGTCCGCCGTGCGATCGGTGCTGGCGTCGTCGACCACCACGACGTGATCCACGTAGTGCGGGATCGTGCGCAGCGTACGCGCGACGAGGCGCTCCTCGTTGTAAGCCGGGACTACCACAGCGACCCGGGCGCCGTTCTTCATGGCGCGGAGCGTTACTAGGGCCGGCTCCGCGCCGCAAGCGGACTCTGTTGCTGGCGCGCCGCGTTCGCGCGCGCGGCCGAGCTGCGCGGCCCTCCCGTCCGGTCGAGGCTCCCTGTCCCCGGTGTCCCCGGTGTCCGGCCGAGCGGGAAGCGCTCGGCGTTCCGATGACCGCGTTCGCGCGCGCGGCCCCTTCCGTCCGGTCACTCGACCGTGACGGTCTTCGCGAGGTTGCGCGGCTGATCGACGTCGGTGCCCTTGAAGTCGGCCACGTAGTACGCGTAGAGCTGCAGCGGGAGCACCGTCAGGAAGGGCGTGAGCTCGTCCATGACCGGTGGGATCTCCAGGAGCTCGTGCGAGATGTCGCGCGCGCTCTCGTCGCCTTCGGTCGCGATCGCGATGACCCGCGCGTCGCGCGCCTTCGCCTCTTGGAGGTTGCTCAGCGTGCGCTCGTAGACGCTGTCCTTCGGCATCAGAACGATCACGGGGACGCTGGAGTCGATCAGCGCGATCGGCCCGTGCTTCATCTCGCCGGCCGCGTACCCCTCGGCGTGCACGTAGCTGATCTCCTTGAGCTTCAGCGCGCCCTCGAGCGCCATCGGGAAGCTCAAGCCGCGCCCGAGGAAGAGCACGTCGCGCGCGTCGCTGTAGCGCTTGGCGAGGTTACGGACGAGCTGGCGCGTGCCCAGCAAGACGTCGCGCATCGTGTGCGGGAGGCGGGCCATCCCCTCGACGATCTCCCTCGCGCGCGCCTCCTCGAGCGTGCCCCGCCGCCGGCCGAGCCAGACGGCGAGCATCAGCAGGTTGGCGAGCTGCGTCGTGAAGCACTTCGTCGACGCGACGCCGATCTCGGGGCCCGCGTGCGTGTAGAACGCCGCGTCGCCCATGCGCGGGATCGCGCTGCCGATCACGTTCGCGATCGCGAGCACCTTCGCGCCCTTGGACTTCGCCTCCTTCGCGGCGACGAGCGTGTCGAGCGTCTCGCCGGACTGGCTTACCGCCACGACGAGATCGTTCGGACCGATGACGGGCTCGCGCCCGCGGAACTCGCTGGCCAGCTCGACCGTGGTCGGCACCTTCGCGAGCCGCTCGAGGAAGTAGCGGCCGGTCATCGCGGCGTGATGGCTGGTGCCGCACGCGAGCAGGACCACCCGCTCGATCGCGCGCGCGTCGCCGTCGCTCAGACCGATCTCGTGGCCGTGGATGTCGCCTCGCTCACGATCCAGCCGGCCGCGCAGCGTGTCCTCGATGGCGCGCGGCTGCTCGTGGATCTCCTTGAGCATGAAGTGCTTGTAGCCGGCCTTCTCCGCCATCACCGGCGACCAGTCGATGTGGCGCGGCGCGCGGTCGATGACCTTTCCGTCGAGCGTGGTGATCTGCGCGCCGTCCTTCGTCAGGACCGCCATCTCTCCGTCGTCGAGGAAGATCATCTCACGCGTGTAGGGCAGCAGCGCGGGGATGTCGGAGCCGCAGTAGGTCGCGCCCGGGCCGAGGCCGATGACGAGCGGCGAGGCGCTCTTGGCCACGACCAGGCGGTCCGGCTCGGCGCGGCTGATCACCGCGAGGGCGTAGGCGCCGTGCACCTCGGCGAGCGCCTTGCGCACCGCCGACTCGAGGTCGTGGCCCTCGCGGACCTGCTGATCGATCAGGTGCGCGACGATCTCGGTGTCGGTGTCGCTCACGATGGTCGCGCCGCGCTCGACGAGGCGCGCGCGCAGCGAGAGGTGGTTCTCGATGATGCCGTTGTGGACGACGGCGACCTCGCCGATCAGGTGCGGGTGCGCGTTGACCTCGGTCGGCCTGCCGTGGGTGGCCCAGCGGGTGTGCCCGACGCCGAGGGTGCCGGCCGGCTTCTTCTCGAGGAGCGCCTTCTCGAGGTTCTTCAGCTTGCCGACCGCGCGCACGACACCGATCGCGCCGCTTTCGAAGATGGCGGTGCCCGCCGAGTCGTAGCCGCGGTACTCGAGGCGCCGGAGGCCATCGAGCAGGATCGGGGCGCACTCTTCGTCACCGACGTAACCGACGATTCCGCACATGGATCGCTCCGGGGGGTGGAGGGGACAGCTGGCAGGCAGAGGATAGGATGGGCCCGCGCGGCGCGCTCGAAAGCGTAGCCTGAGATGCGAAGAGGCCGGCTCCCGTTCGAGAGCCGGCCTCGTCAGACCGTCGGCGTGGAGGGGATCATTCCGCGGCGGGGAAGCGCTGCACCTCGTCGCCGTCGGTGTCGATCACGCGGACCGGTCCATAGCGGCGGAGCGGCTCCACGATGTCGGCCGCCTTGCCCACCGCGACGATGAGCGCGCGGTCGGGCCGGATGTACTCGCGCGCCGCCTCGTGCGCCTGCCCCGGAGTGACCGCGCGGATGGAGGTGCGGTAGCCATCCCAGTAGTCGTCGGGGAGGCCGAACACCCGGAGCGCCTCCACCATCGACGCGATGCGGCCCGCCGTCTCGATCTCGAGCGGGAAGGAGTCGCTGAGGAAGCGCCTCGCGTCGGCGACCTCGCCCTCCGGAGCAGTCTCGGCGACGATGCGATCGAGGTGCTCCATGAAGCCCGCCATCGCGGCCTCCGTCACCTCGTTGCGGACGGCGGCGTAGGCGATGAAAGGCGCCACCTGCGCCGTCTCTTGCACGCCGCTGTACGCGCCGTAGGTGAGGCTCCGCTGCTCGCGCAGGTCCATGAAGAGGCGCGAGGCCGCCGAGCCGCCGAGGACCTGGTTCGCCACCTGGAGCGGCACGAAGTCGGGTTCGTTGCGCGAGAGCGCGAGGTTGCCGACGTAGATCACCGACTGCACCGACTCGGGGCGATCCACGACGATCACCTCGCGCGCGCTCCGGGTCGGCGGCGTCGCGTACTCGGTCTCGGGCACCGGGCGCGCCCGCCACCCGCGGAACGCGCGCTCGGCGGCCGCCTGGATCTGCGCGCCGTCCACCGCGCCGGTGGCGACGAGGAAGCTGTTGTTCGGCACCACGTGGGCGCTGTGCCAGCGCGAGAGATCGTTGCGGGTGACCCGGCCGATGGCCGCCTCGGTCGTGTCGACGTGGGCGTAGGGGTGGGGCCCGTAGATCTCTTGGTAGAAGGTGCGCCGCGCGAGGTAGCGGGGCTGCTGCGACGAGAGCGAGAGCCGATCGGCCTCGCGCCGCTTGAGCCGGCGGAGCTCGGCGTCGGCGAAGCGCGGGTTGCGCGCGACGTCCGCGAGGATCGCCATCGCCTCGTCGAGGTGCTCGCGCATCGCGGACACCATGATGTAGAGGTTCTCCTCGTCGGATCCGACGGAGAGGTTGGCGCCGAGGAACTCGACGTCCTCCGCGAGCCGGGCGCTCGTGCGGGTGCGGGTGCCCTCCTTGAGCATCTGCGCGACCAGCTGCGCGAGGCCCGGCAGCTCCGCCGGGTCCGTCGCGCTGCCGCTGCGGACCACGAGGCGCAGGTAGACGAGCGGCAGGTGCCCGAACTGCACGGTGTTCAGCTCGAGGCCGGAGCTCGTCTGGGACCGGGCGATCTCGGGGAACTGGATGTCGCGCGCGGGCCCCGAGGCCGGAGGCGCCTCGCGCTGCGGCTCGCCGCGGACCACCTCGACGGTCGTCTCGTCGCCGCTCGTCTCGCTCGTCTCAGTGGGCGTGCTCGGGCCGCCGCAGCTCGCTGCGAGCGCGAGGAGGGCGAGCAGCGAGAGGGGCTTCGTCTTGCGGATCACTGGGCGGCTCCTTCCTGCTGCCGCGGCGCGGGCACGACGTCGAGCACCGTGCGGTTGGTCGCGGCGAAGTACTGCCCCGCCACTCGGCGGATGTCGTCGTTCGTGACGGCGAG
>JAEZBP010000067.1 GCA_023427125.1 Pseudomonadota bacterium
GCTCCGCACCGGTGGCATCCCGTTCCGCACCGTGATGCGCAAGCGCCGGCGCGAGCGGCCGTCGCTGGTCGTGCTCTCTGACGTCTCCGACTCGGTGCGCGCGGCCGCGCGCCTCTCGCTCGTGCTCGTCTACGCGATGCAGCAGGCCTTCTCGCGCACGCGCTCGTTCGTCTTCGTCGCCGAGCTGGGCGAGTCGACGGCGCTCTTCGCGCGGCACTCGGCCGACGAGGCGGTGACGCGCGCGTTCCGCGGTGAGGTGATCTCGACGGCGGCGAACAGCGACTACGGCCGCGCGCTCGCCACCCTGACCGATCGTCACCTCGACGCCATCGATCACAAGACCACGGTGGTGGTGCTCGGGGATGCGCGGAGCAACCGCCTCGACCCCAACATCGCCGCGCTCGCCGAGGTGCGCCGCCGCGCGGCCCGCGTCATCTGGCTCAACCCCGAGCCCCGCGCGTCGTGGGGGTTCGGCGACAGCGAGATGCTCCGTTATCTTCCCTTCTGCACGTTCGCGGCCCCGGTGCGCAGCCTCTCCGAGCTGCGCGATGCGGTCGACCGCTTGGCCACGCTGGTGAGCCGCTGAGCTCACTCCTCTTGGAACAGGTGACGCGATGAAGAGCTCCTCCCTCCTGCTGTCCTTCCTCCTCTCGATGGTTCTCCTCACGGCCTGCGGCGGCGCCGAGCCGCGCGCGGAGGCCACGTGGGAGACCCACACCAACTCGCCCGAGGACGAGCCCGACGACGTGGTCGCGCCCGAAGAAGACTATTGACATGGCGCGCGCTTCGCGAGCGCGCGGGCCGAGCTACGCGGCACCGACCCGCAGGCGCTTCCCATCCCCGGTGTCCAGTCAGCCGGAACCGCTCCGCTCGGCGTTCCCCGAGCGCTGAGCAGGTTTGCCCGCCCCCTGCGCATCTTCTACGGTGCGCCCCGACACGATCATGAAGCGCTACCTCGTCGAGACCATGGGCTGCCAGATGAACGTCCACGATTCCCGGCGGATCGAGGAGGTCTTGCGCGCGGCGGGGTGGGAGCCGACCGACGAGGGCGCGCTCGCGGATCTGATCGTGTTCAACACCTGCTCGGTGCGGGAGAAGGCCGAGCACAAGCTGATGAGCGCGCTCGGCACCGTGAGGCCGCTCGCTTCGTCGGCGCGCGGAGGGCCGCGCGACAAGAACACGCCCGAGCGCCACGTGATCGTCGCGGTGGCGGGCTGCGTCGCGCAGCAGGAGGGCGAGCGGCTGCTGTCGCGCGCGCCCTTCATCGACGTCATCATCGGCCCCGACAACATCCCGGAGCTGCCCGCCCTGGTCGAGGGCGCCCTGGAGGGCGCGCCGCCGATCGCGCGCACCGTCTTCGACCTCGACGATCCGCGCTTCCTGAACGCGACGCCGCATCCCTCGGGGCGCGAGGTGACGAGCTTCGTCACGACCATGAAGGGCTGCGACGAGCGCTGCACGTTCTGCATCGTGCCGTACACGCGCGGGCCCGAGCGCTACCGGAGCGCGGCCGAGATCGTCGCCGAGATCCGCGCGCTCGCCGAGGGCGGCGTGCGCGAGGTGACGCTGCTCGGCCAGACGGTGAACTCGTGGCACGAGCCGGGCGGCGACCCACATGGCCGCCCGAGCGAGTTCGCCGCGCTGCTGCGGCGCATCGCCGCCGAGGTCCCGGAGCTCTGGCGCCTGCGCTACACCTCGCCGCACCCGCGCCACCTCACCGACGAGCTGATCCGCGCGCACGCCGAGCTGCCGGTCCTCCCGCGCCACGTGCACCTGCCGGTGCAGTCGGGCTCCGACCGCATGCTCAAGCGCATGCTCCGGCGCTACACGCGCGAGCACTACCTCGCTCGGATCGGCGCGCTCCGCGAGGCGGTGCCCGGGCTCACCCTGAGCACCGATCTGATCGTGGGCTTCCCCGGAGAGACCGACGAGGACTTCGCGGAGACGCTCTCCTTGGTGCGCGAGGCGGCCTTCGTCGCGGCCTTTGTCTTCAAGTACTCGCCGCGCCCCTACACGCCGGCGCTCAAGCTCGGCGACGACGTGCCCGAGCACGTGAAGGACGCGCGCATCCAGGCGGTGCTCGCGCAGGTCGAGGTGCAGCAGAGCGCCCACCTCGCCTCGCTCGTCGGCAGCGAGCAGGAGGTGCTGGTCGAGGGCAAGAGCCCGAAGGGCGAGCGCTACACCGGCCGGACCGGCCGCCACGAGATCGTCCACATCGCCGCGCCCGAGGGCGTCGATCCGACCGGGCAGCTCGTGCGCGTGCAGATCGAGTCGGCCCTCAAGCACTCGCTGCTCGGCCGCATGGAGGGCGCGGTGGACGTCGCCCTCGCGCCTCGGCGCGCCAGCCGCCGCCTGCCGGTGGTCGACTCCAAGGGAGCCGCCCATTGAGGACGCGGGCTGTGATCGCGCTCGCCTGGCTCCCCGCCATCGCCTACATGGGCATCATCTGGGCGCTGAGCTCGATGGAGCTCGGGTCACTGCCGGTGTCTCGCTTCCCCTTCGGCGACAAGGGCGTCCACTTCGTCGAGTACACGATCCTCGGCTTCTTGGTCGCGCACGCCACCCTGCGCACCTGGCCGCGGCATCACCCCGTGCGCACCCTGCTGCTCGCCATCTTCATCACCGGCGTCTGGGGCTTCGTGGACGAGATCCATCAGGGCATGGTGCCGGGCCGCACGTCGGAGCTGCTCGATCTGATCGCCGACCTCAGCGGCGCGACCGCGGGCGCCATGCTCCGCTTCGCGACGCTGCTGGTGCCGCGGATCGCGGCGCAGGAGGAGCGATGAGCCTCCACGCCTACCGCGGGATCCTGCCGCGCGTGGATCCCTCCGCGTTCGTCGCGCCGACCGCCGCGATCATCGGCGACGTGATCGTCGGCGGGTCCTCGAGCGTGTGGTTCGGCGCCGTGATCCGCGGCGACGTCGCGCCCATCCGGATCGGCGCCTCGACGTCCATCCAGGACAACAGCGTCATCCACTCGACCGGCGGGTGGAGCGAGACGCAGATCGGCGACGGCTGCACCGTCGGCCACTCGGTGGTCCTCCACGGCTGCACGGTGGGCGACCGCGTGCTGGTCGGGATGGGCTCGATCGTCCTCGACCACGCGGAGATCGGCGCGGACACGATCCTCGGGGCCGGCAGCCTGGTCACCGTGAACGCCAAGATCCCCTCGGGCGTGCTCGCCTTCGGCCGTCCGGCGAAGGTGATCCGCGAGCTGACCGCCGAGGAGCGGCAGAGCCTGCTCGACGCCACCGCGGTCTACCAGGGGCTCGTGCGCGAGTATCTCTCGGGCGCGTAGCCCTACTCGACCTTGAGGATCGCGTGGAAAGCGGCCTGCGGGATCTCCACGCTGCCCACGTTCTTCATGCGCTTCTTGCCGGCCTTCTGCTTCTCGAGGAGCTTGCGCTTGCGCGTGATGTCGCCGCCGTAGCACTTGGCCGTCACGTCCTTGCGCAGCGCCTTCACCGTCTCGCGCGCGATGATCTTGCCGCCGATCGCCGCCTGGATCGCGACCTCGTACTGTTGGCGCGGGACGATGCCGCGGAGCTTCTCCGCGAGGCCGCGGCCGATGTGGTAGGCCTTCTCGCGGTGCACGATCGCGCTGAGCGCGTCCACGCGCTCGCCGTTGATCAGCATGTCGACCTTCACGAGCGGGTTTCGCTGGTAGCCGGACAGCTCGTAGTCCATCGACGCGTAGCCCTTGGTCGCCGTCTTCAGCCGATCGTAGAAGTCGAAGATCACCTCCGCGAGCGGCAGCTCGTAGGTGACGATCACGCGCTCGCTCGAGGCGTACTGGATGCCTTGCTGGATCCCGCGCCGCTCCTCGCAGAGCTTGATGACGGCGCCCACGTAGGTCGCCGGCACGTGGATCGACACCTTGAAGTACGGCTCCTCGATGTAGTCGATCTTCACCGGATCGGGCAGGCGCGACGGGTTCTCGACGTCGTTCACCTCGCCGTCCGTCGTGTGCACGCGGTAGACGACGGTCGGCGCCGTCGTGACGAGGTCGAGGTTGTACTCGCGCTCGAGCCGCTCCTGGACGATGTCCATGTGGAGCATCCCGAGGAAGCCGCAGCGGAAGCCGAAGCCGAGCGCGTCCGAGCTCTCGGGCTCGTAGGTCAGCGAGCTGTCGTTCAGGTGCAGCTTGTCGAGCGCGTCGCGGAGCGTCGGGTACTCGTGGCTGTCGGTCGGGAAGACCCCGCAGAAGACCATCGGCTTCACCTCCTTGAAGCCGGGGAGGGGGGTCTCGGCCTGGCGCCGCGTCTCGGTGATCGTGTCGCCGACCTTGGTGTCGATGACCGACTTGATCGACGCCGCGAAGAAGCCGACCTCGCCGGGGCCGAGCTCGTCGACCGAGCGGGGGAAGGGCGCGAAGACGCCGAGCTCCGTCACCTCGTAGTCGGCCTTGGTGGCCATCATGCGGATCTTGGTGCCGCGCGTGAGCACGCCGTCGACCACCCGCACCAGCACGACGGCGCCGCGGTAGCTGTCGTACCAGCTGTCGATCACGAGCGCGCGCAGGGGGCCCTCATCGCCGATGGCGCTCTTGGGCGGCGGCATGCGCGTGACCACCGCCTCGAGGATCTCGGCGATGCCCACGCTCTCCTTGGCGCTGGCGGGGATCGCCTCGCTGCAGTCGAGCCCGACCACGTCCTCCACCTCGCGGCGGGTGCGATCGATGTCGGCGCCCGGCAGGTCGATCTTGTTGAAGACCGGGACGATCTCGAGGTTGTTCTCGATCGCGAGGTAGACGTTGGCCAGCGTCTGCGCCTCGACGCCCTGGCTCGCGTCGACGACGAGCAGCGCCCCCTCGCAGGCGGCGAGCGAGCGCGACACCTCGTAGCTGAAGTCGACGTGGCCGGGGGTGTCGATCAGGTTGATCTGGTACTCGAGCCCGTCCTTCGCCATGTACCGCAGGCGCACGGCCTGGGCCTTGATGGTGATCCCGCGCTCGCGCTCGAGCTCCATCTTGTCGAGGAACTGGTCCTGCTTCTCCCGATCGGAGAGCGCGCCGGTGTGCTCGAGGATGCGATCGGCAAGCGTGCTCTTGCCGTGGTCGATGTGCGCGATGATCGAGAAGTTGCGGATGCGCGAGATCGGAAACGGCATGGGTGGTACGCGCGCCCTAGGTTCGGTCCGGGGTTTCGACTCGATGACGATCGGGGTGCAGAGAGGCGCGGGTACCTCGAGGCCCGAAGCTCGCTCCGGCTCGGAGCCGACTGGCTAGAGGGACTCCACGCGCTCGTGCCCAGCGCACCCCGGAACGAGCTTCGGGCCGGGGGTAACTGGTGCCGGCTCTATGATCGCAGGCAGCCGCGCGGGCAAGCGGGCGCTGCGAGGAAGGGCCGAACGCTCAGCGCTTCTTGCCCTCGGGCGTCGCGTCGAGCGTGAGCTGCCCGGGCAGAGCGTCCCGGTGCTTCTCGAGCACGAGGTCGATGCCCTCGCGGATATAGACCGCGACCGGCACCTTGGTCCGCTCGTTCAGGACCTTGAGGAGCTCGTTCTGCTCGGGCGTGATGTAGATCGTCGTGGAGATTTTCTTGCGCGCCATGTCTGCACCTGGCCCGAGGGGTGAGGGTGAGCGTACGTGGCACCATACATAATGTCAAACTTCGCCGACGCTCTGCTTCGAGCCGCGCGCCCGAGCGGATCCAACGACGTGCGTCGGCTTGCCGCGCTCCGTGACCGCTGCGTATGCTGCGCCGTCGATGCGTAGGATGACCAAGGAGCGAAGCGGAGTGACGGTAGCCCGACTCGGCGCGCTCGCGCTCGCGTTCGTGATGATGGGTTGTGGCGGCACGCCCGCGGCGGGCGATGCCCCGCAGGGGTCGCTCGGCGACGCTCGCGTTCGCCAGCAGTGCAACCCCGAGGGGCGCACGGTGCGGGCCGTCGACGTCGACAACGACGGCGAGCCGGACATCCACCATGTCTACGAGGGCGAGCGCGAGGTCTGCGCGCGCTACGACATGAACTTCGACGGCGCCGTCGACATCACCCGCTTCTTCGGTCCGGACGGCGAGATCACGCAGGAGGAGCACGACTTCGACTTCGATGGGCGCATCGACCAGATCGCCTACTTCGAGGGCGGGCAGCTCGTTCGCAAGGAGCTCGACACGAACTTCGACAACCGCATCGACACCTGGGTGTGGTGCGAGGGCTCGCTGTTCTCGCGGCAGGAGCGCGATCGCCATCATCGCGGGCGGGTCGACACGTGGGAGCTCTTCGAGCGCGGCGTGCTGCGCGAGGCGCGCTACGACGACAACAACGACGGCGAGCCCGAGCGCTGGGAGCTCTTCCAGAACGGGCGGCTCGCCGAGATCCGCCGCGACACCAACCTCGACGGCGACTCCGATCAGCGCGAGGAGATCCCGCGGGACAGCGCGGGCGAGCGCGAGACGGCGCTGACCTGCGACGGCAGCCCGCCTCCCGAGCCCGAGCCCGAGCCGACCTCGGGCGGTGAGACGCCGGCGACGCCGGCCGAGCCCCCGCCGCCCGAGACCACGCCGGGCGAGGGGATGCCGTGGGAGGGCGTCTCGGACGTGCAGCAGGACGACGCGCTGGAGGGAGACGAGTGATGCGGAGGATCTCGCTCGCCATGCTGCTCCTCCTCGGCTGCGGTGGCGCTCAGCGTCCGGCGGCCGGAGCGGATCGCCCCGACCAGCTCGAGGGCGCGACGCGCGCCTAAGACGACCAGGGCCGCTGCGAGACTGAGGGCGCCAACCGTGAGGTCAGCGAGTACGATACCTCGGGCGACGACTACCCGGATGTCCGGCGAGTGTTCACGCGCGTCGGCCAGCCGCCGATGACGCGGCTCATCCTGACCTGCCGCGAGGTCGACCTGAACGGCGACGGAGTGAAGGACGTCGTGCGCTACTACAACGAGGAGGGCCGGCCGCTGCGCGAGGAGGCCGATCGCGACTTCGACGGGCGCATGGACATCATCACGTACTTCCAGGATGGCCGCGTCGTCCGCCAGGAGCTCGACGCCAACGAGGACGGCCGCGTCGACACCAAGATCTACTACGAGCGTGGCCGCATGGTGCGCACCGAGCGCGATCTCGGCGCGCGCAGCACCGCGAGCACGTGGCGGCCCGACCGGTGGGAGTACTTCGAGGACGGCCGGATGGTGCGGATGGGCACCGATCTCGACGGCGACGGCAACGTCGACCGCTGGGATCGGGACGCGCGCTGGAGCGAGCAGCAGCGGACCGAAGAGGCCGCTCAGGCCGCGGAGGACGCGGCGGCCGACCCGGAGGCCGCGGAGGGCGAGGACGACGCGGGCTAGACAAGCTCGTCCCGGGGCGTGCGAGCTGCTACAGCTCTCGGCTCGCGCGCGGCTCACCCGCGCCGGAGGTTGAGATGGCGGCGGAACGCCTGCAGAAGATCCTTGCGCACGCAGGTGTCGCGTCCCGGCGCGCTGCGGAGAAGCTGATCACCGAGGGCCACGTGCGCGTGAACGGGCGCGTGGTCACCGAGCTCGGTGCGCGCGCCGACTCCTTCCGCGACAAGGTCGAGGTCGACGGGCGGCGCGTCGTGCTGGAGAAGCCGGCGTACTACCTGCTGCACAAGCCCCGCGAGATGGTCACCACCCTCTCCGATCCCGAGGGGCGCGAGAGCATCGGCGACATCCTCAAGACCGTGCCCGAGCGCGTGTACCCGATCGGCCGGCTCGACTACCACACCAGCGGCGCGCTCCTGATCACCAACGACGGCGAGCTCGCGGACGCGCTCCTGAGCCCGCGGCGCAAGGTGCCGAAGGTGTATGCGGCCAAGCTGCGCGGTCACCTCGACGTGCCCGAGCTCGACAAGCTCCGCAACGGCGTGAAGCTCGACGACGGCTACGTCACGAAGCCGGCCGAGGTCTTCGTCCTCCGCGAGGAGTCGAAGAACACCTGGGTGCAGATCACGCTGATGGAGGGGAAGAACCGGCAGATCCACCGCATGGGCCTGGCGATCGGCCACCCCGTGCAGCGCCTCGTCCGCATGTCCTTCGCCGGCCTGAGCACCGAGGGCCTCCGGCCCGGCGAGATCCGCCCGCTCGGCAAGACCGAGGTCGACAAGCTCAAGAAGCAGTACGTCGCGGCGGCGCGCCAGGCGAAGGGTGAGGCGCGGAGCAAGGAGGAGCGATGAAGGACCTTCTCGAGAACCCGAGCCTCGAGGCCTCGCTCGACGATCTGAAGGTCATCTACCGGGTCCTCGTCGCGCACGCGGCGGACCACCCCGAGCTCGCGGAGAACGCCTTCATGATGAGCCTCGACCGCCTCCTCCGGGCCCAGGCGCGCATCGAGGGCGTCGACCCCGCCGACCCCGAGAGCTGGGAGGCGTGGCTCGCCGACGAGACCGAAGGCGACGAGCCCGAGGGAACGCTCCTGAATTGACTCGAAATGATTTGACAGCCGATCGGCCCTGAGTATAGTCCCGCTCTCTGCCGCGGGGTGGAGCAGTCTGGTAGCTCGTCGGGCTCATAACCCGAAGGTCGTCGGTTCAAATCCGGCCCCCGCAACTCGTTCTGGCGAAAGCCGCCCCTGGGAAACCTCGGGCGGCTTCTTCGTTCCGTCCCCTCAATAAGCCTACGGAGCCAGCCCACGGAGCCGAAAAGAGCCGCGCCCGGGCGGTGTGGGTGCCCTCCGCGTCGGGCGGCGTGGGCGCTCGCCGCGCGTTCGAGCAGGCGGCCGGGCATGCACCTCGTTGCCGGGCAGGTCCTCGAAGCGGATCCGAGCGCGCGTACCGTCGAACGCCGCTTCCATCGCGGTCGAGCCAGGGGACTCGAGCTGGATTCCGTCCGGGCCGACGACGAGGTCGAGCTCGACGGTGTCGGAGTCCACCTCGGCGCGGTCGAGCGCGAGCTCGTTCGGCGAGACACACGGTCATCGTCGACGAGGCGCAAGACATGGCCACCGTGGCCTTCCAGGTCCTGCGCGCGCTCGTCCCCGAGGAGCCCAACGACCTCTTCATCGTCGGTGACGGCCACCAGCGCATCTACCGCCGCAAGGTCTCGCTCGCGAAGGCGGGCGTGAAGATCACCGGCCGCAGCAAGAAGCTCTACATCAACTACCGCACGACCGACGAGATCCACCGCTACGCCGTCGCGCTCCTGCAAGGCGTCTCCGTCGACGACCTCGACGACGGCGCCGACAGCAACGTCACCAGCGGAAACAAGCCGAGCCCCTGGCTCACGACGGAGCCACGCTCGTCGAGCGCGCGTGGCCCGAGCTGAATGACCGAGCGTGATTCGGCGACGCCCCCAACCGTTCGTGCTGAGCGAGCCATCGCCGAAGG
>JAEZBP010000388.1 GCA_023427125.1 Pseudomonadota bacterium
AACTAACTCAGTACTCGGCGTAGCAGTACCCGTCGGTCGCACAGTAGTACCAGGCCGGGCACTCGGCGTCGCTGGCGCAGAGCTTCTCTTCGTAGCAGCTGCCGTCGACGCAGAGGTAGCCGCTGCCGCAGTCCGCGCTGCTGCTGCAGCCGCCCGTCGGCCAGCAGTTGCCGTCCCAGCCGCAGTACCAGCCGGCGCCGCCGCACTGCGCGTGGCTGGTGCAGCCGGTGTCCGCCGGGTAGCAGTTGCCGTCCCACGCGCAGTAGTAGCCGAAGCCGCACTCGTTATCGGACAAGCAGGCCGTGACGGTGTCGAGGTAGCAGTTGCCGTCCCACGCGCAGTAGTAGCCCGCGCCGCAGCTGCCGCTGGTGCAGCCGCTGGTCGACAGGTAGCAGAGGCCGTCCCAGCCGCAGTAGTAGCCGCTCGGGCAGCTCGCGCCGGCATTGCAGTCGGTCGACGCGTAGCAGTTGCCGTCCCAGCCGCAGTAGTAGCCGGAGCCGCACTCGGCGCTGGTGGAGCAGCCGACCTCCGGGTAGCAGAGCCCGTCGATCGCGCAGTAGTACCCGCTGCCGCACTCGGAGTGGGTCACGCAGGCGGTCTCGGCGTAGCAGTTGCCGTCGATCGCGCAGTAGTAGCCGGTGCCGCAGTCGGCGCTCGAGTAGCAGCCGCTGTCGATCGGGTCGCAGTAGCCGTCGATGGCGCAGTAGTAACCAACCGCGCAGTCGAAGTCGTCGTAGCAGCCGCTTCGCCAGTCGACGGTGCAGCCGGCGAGCCCGAAGGCGGTGATCGAGAGCAACGAGAAGGTGAAGGCTAGGTTCCGCATGAGAATTTTCCCCTGGGTGGGTGGACGCTCGGCGCGAGGGACGCGCCCTCGTGGCCGGACATTCATCGGTGGGCCCATGGTAGACCCGTCGGGTGGGGATGGGGAAGTCGGGTAGTCCCCGTATTGCGGAGGGCGGGGCCGCTCGTGATACAAAGCGGCGAGGATGAGCACCGAGGCGCTCGAAGCCATCGTTCCCTGGGCCTGCTTCGGGATCATGTTCCTCTTTGGGGCGTTCTTCGCCATCGCCGCGCTCCTCGCCCGCAAGCGCGCGAGCGAGCTGGAGGACAGGGCGGCCTCCCTCCAGATGGCGCTCGCGCAGATGGAGGCCCGGGCCTACGCCGCCGAGTCGCGCATCGGCCAGGCCGAGCAGCGGGCGCAGCTGGCCGAGCAGCGCGTCGCCGACGCCGAGAACCGGATGGCCAAGGCGAAGAGCGCCGCGAAGGACGCCGAGAGCCGGAAGGCCGAGGCCGAGCGAAACGCGCAGCAGGCGCTCGAGGAGGCCCGCCGCGCCGACTCCGCGCTGCAGCAGCGAAAGAGCGCCGCAGAGGAGAAGGCGCGGCAGGCCGAGCAGCGCGCTCGCGGGCTCCTCGAGTGGGCGCGACAGCAGTGGGAGGCGCGCCGCGAGCCCGATCGGCAGCAGGCGCAGGGGCAGCAGGGCTCCTTCCAGGCGCAGCTCGACGCCTTCCTCGAGCTCCGCCGCGCGCCGGTCTCGTTCCGGGTGGAGAGCGAGATCGATCGCATGGCCGCCGGGCTCCTGCCCCGCTTCACGAAAGAGGAGCAGGTCGAGGTGCAGGGCGACGGCGTCGTGGTCCGCTTCCCGGTCGACGCCTCCCTCGGCTTCCGAGCCTGAGGGCACCCGCTTTTCGGGTTACCTTCTCCTCCATGGGGAAGGTCAAGCTCGCGGGGGCGGCGCCGTTCGGGATCGGCGCGCAGAAGCCCCACCACTACCTGGAGATGGCGGAGATCGCGTGGCGCAACCGCGGCAAGTGGGGCTACGCGTGGCGGATCCTGAACGACGGGGTGTGCGACGGATGCGCGCTCGGGACGAGCGGCCTCTCCGACTGGACCCTCGAGGGGACCCACCTCTGCCTCGTGCGGCTCAATCTGCTCGAGCTGAACACGATGGGCCCGCTCGACCCGGCGATCCTCGCCGACGTCTCGAGCCTGCCGCGGCGCGCCAAGGCGCTGCGCGAGCTCGGCCGTATCCCGGTGCCGCTGCGGCGTCGAGCCGGGGAGCCGGGCTTCACGCCGGTGAGCTGGGACGAGGCGACGCGCGAGCTCGGCGCGCACCTGCGCGAGAGCGATCCCGATCGGATCGCCTGTTACATGACCTCCCGCGGGATCACCAACGAGGTCTACTACGCCGCGCAGAAGGCCTGGCGCCTGCTCGGGTCGCCCCACATCGACAACGCCGCGCGGCTCTGCCACTCGCCCTCGACGGCGGCGATGAAGGCGGTGCTCGGGGTCTCCGCCTCGACCTGCAGCTACCGCGACTGGTACGGCACCGAGCTCATCGTCTTCTTCGGATCGAACCCCGCGAACGATCAGCCGGTCGCCCTCAAGTACCTCTACGACGCGAAGAACCTGGGCGCGCGCGTCCTCGTGGTGAACACCTACGAGGAGCCGGGGATGAAGCGCTACTGGATCCCCAGCAACGCGGACTCGGCGCTCTTCGGGAGCGAGCTCGCCGATCGCTTCTTCCACGTCACGGCCGGCGGCGACCTCGCGTTCCTCTACGCGGTCGCCAAGCTGCTGATCGAGCGAGGCGCGATCGATCGCGCGTTCCTCGACGCGCACACCGAGGGCTTCGACGAATACCGCGCGCACCTGGCGGGCTACTCGCTCGACGAGCTCGTGGAGCGCTCGGGCGCGACGCGCGAGGACATCGAGGCCTTCGCCGAGGAGCTCGCGCGCGCCAAGACGGGGGTCTTCGTCTGGAGCATGGGCCTGACGCAGCATGGGCACGGCACCGACACGGTGGCCGCGTTGCTCTGCCTCGGCCTCTTGCGCGGCTTCGTCGGCCGCGAGAAGTGCGGGCTGATGCCGATCCGCGGGCACTCGGGCGTGCAGGGCGGCGCGGAGATGGGCGCCTACGTCAACGCGTTCCCCGGAGGCGTCGCGATCACGAGCGAGGAGGCGGATCGGCTCGAGGCGCTGTGGGGCTTTCGCCCGCCGGCGCGCGAGGGCCTCGACACCGTGCGCATGGTCGAGGCGGCCGAGCGGGGCGAGCTCGAGGTGATGTACGTGGTCGGCGGCAACCTCGTCGACACGCTGCCGCAGCCCGAGCGAGTGGAGGCCGCGCTCTCGAACGTGCCCTTGCGCATCCATCAGGACATCGCGCTCACGCCGAAGATGCTCTTGCCCGCGAAGGACGTCGTGTACCTCTTGCCGGCCAAGACCCGCTACGAGTCGATCGGCGGGGTGACCGAGACGACGACCGAGCGGCGCGTCGTCTACAGCCCGCACATCCCGGGGCACGAGGTCGGCGAGGCGCGCGAGGAGTGGCGCATCGTGCGGGATCTGGTGTGCGCGGCCTGGCCCGCGCGCGCGCACCTCCTGGACTTCCCGGACGCCGCGTCGATCCGCCGCGACATCGCGCGGACGATCCCGTCGTATCGGGAGATCGCGGCGCTCGAGAAGAAGGGCGATCAGTTCCAGTGGGGCGGGCCGCGGCTCTGCGAGGGCGGCGCGTTCCCGCTGCCCGGAGGCCGAGCGCGCTTCGTGACGTCGGATCCGCCGACTCGCAGGGCGTCGTCCGAGGACGAGCTCTACGTCACGACGCGTCGAGGCAAGCAGTTCAACTCCATCGTGCAGAAGGAAGTGGACCAGCTCACCGGCGCGGCGCGCGATCACGTCTTCATCAGCGCCGAGGACATGGCGCGGCTCGGGCTCGTGGCGGACCAGGCGATCGAGCTGACGAGCGCGCACGGCGTGTTCCGCGGGCGGGTGTTCGAGGCGGCGATCACGCGCGGCAACCTCTCGCTGCACTGGCCCGAGGCGAACGTGCTTCTCGACCCCGAGCGCGTCGACCCGGATGGGAAGGTGCCGGACTACGGCGCGAGGGTCCGGCTCCGCGCGCTGTAGCGCTCAGGGCGCGATCGACGCGGCCCGTACGGGCATCGGGAAGCCGGCTCTCGCCGCGCGCTCGGCGCCCTTGCGCCTCTCCTTCTCGAGCGCGCGCAGGTAGTCGTCGAAGTCGACCTGCATGGTGTGTCGCGGTGAGGCCACGTAGCGCTCGCGCATCGCGCGGCGCTCCTCTTCGATGTCGGTGAGCAGCGCGGCATCATCGGGGAGCGCGTAGCGGCCCATCAGGTAGTCGGCGATCCACGCGGACTGCGCCTCGGCAAGCGGCATGATCGCGCCGAGCGGCTGCAAGAGGCCGACGAAGAAGAGGCTCCGGTGATCGGGGTGGAAGACGCGCCGGAAGAGCGCGAGGTCGTTGTCCTTCGCGGAGAGGAGCGCCGGATCGAAGAACGGGAAGGTCACCTTGTAGCCGGTGCAGTAGACGATGACGTCCGCCTCGACCCGGCTTCCGTCGGTGAACACCACCTCCGAGCCCTCGAGCTGCGCGAGGTTGGGCTTCGGGATCACCGCGCCCTCCTTCACGCGATCGAGGATGCGCCCCGAGATGGTCGGGTGCGCGGCGCCGAGCCGGTGATCCGGCGCGGGCAGCCCGTAGTCGGTCGGAGAGCCGATCGTCATCTTCAGGATCAGCTCCACCACGCGGCGCCGCGCCTCGAAGGGGATGCGCGGATCGAGCGGGAGCGTGTCCGCCGGCCTGCCGAAGAAGTACTTCGGCAGGATCCCCGCGCCGCGGCGCGCGGCGAGGTACGTGCGCTCCGCCACCTCGCTGCTCTCCACCGCGATGTCCATCGCGCTGTTGCCCATCCCGAGCACGACCACGCGCTTTCCGCGGAAGGGCTCGGGATCCTCGTAGGCGTGCGAGTGCATCTCGACGCCGTCGAAGCTCCCTGGGAAGCGCGGCTCGGGCCAGCGCGGATCCCAGTGGTGGCCGTTGGCGCCGACGACGGCGTCGTAGGCGCGCGTCTCACCGCCCTCGAGCGTCACCGCCCAGGCGCCACCCGAGCGCTCGACCTTCGACACCGTGCGCTCGAAGACGATGCGCTCGCGGAGGTCGAAGTGATCGACGTAAGAGTCGAAGTAGTCTGCGATCTGATCGTGGCGGGGAAAGTCCGGGTAGTCGTCGGGCATCGGGAAGTCGGAGTACTCCATGCGCCGCTTCGAGGTGTTGATGCACAACCCCCGATAGCAGGCGCTCATCCCGTTCTTGTTGCCGAAGACCCAGTTGCCGCCGACCCGATCGCTGCGCTCGAAGCAGTCGAAGGGCAGGCCGTGCTCGCTCAGCACCTTGCAGGCCGCGATGCCGGACGAGCCGGCGCCGATCACGCACGTCGTTGGCCAGCGGCGCATCGAATCAGAGTGCGTCTTCGCCCTCGGTCGCCGCGCCCTCGTCCAGGGTCTCGTCGCCCTCGGCAGGCGCCTCGCCGCCCTCCGTCGCGTCGCCACCGACGTCGCCGGCCACGCCCCCGTTGGTCGTCATGAACGCCAGGATCGCCTCGAGATCCGGCGCGCTCAGCCGGCTCTCGCGGATCGCCGGCATGCGCCCGCCGCCCTCCCGGATCTGCTGCCGCATCAGGCCCGGCTCCCAGCCGAGCCCCTCGAGCGCCGGCGCGCCGCCGCCGTGGCAGGACATGCAGAGGCTGTTGTAGAGCTCCTCTCCGCGGACGACGTCGGTCGACTCGATCGGCCCCTGATATTGGGCCGCGACCTCGCCGGGCTCGCGCGTTTCTCCGGCCGGGCCGCCGCACGCGCTCACGAGAGAGGTGCCGATCACGAGAACGAGAGCGCTCCTGAGCATCCGTATCCTCCTTGGTGCGGCTCACCGAGCCGCCATCTGCCGCCGCCGTTACGAATGGCATCACGTCGCTCGCTGCCAGGCAAGCTCGTGGCACGCTGTCCAGATTTCGTTCGATCCAACCGTCGCGCTCGCCCCATGCCTCCGACGGAAACCTGGGCATTTCTCACTCGCGGCGCCCGTCTCCGGGCGATTCCGCCCGTCGGGTGCCGCATCGATGGAGCATCGCGCACGCTCGGGATACACGTTGTCTCCCTGGATCGCGGCTTGCTCCTTCGGGCGCACGATGCGCTACTCCCTCCCGGTCGTCGTCCTGATCGGCCTCCTCGGCTGTACGCCCGATGCGCTCCCGAGCGACATCGCCTCGAAGGGCTCGTCGCTCACCGCGGCCCAGCGGAGGGTCCGAGCCGGGCAGATCCGGGACGCGGCGGCGGACAACGGCATGACCCAGGGCTGGCTCCTCGCCGGCATCGCCGACGCCGAGACGAACATGAGCCACTGCTGGTCGGAGCTCACCTGGGCTTGCCAGGGCCCCAATTCCGCCGACTGCGGCGGAGGCCCGGTCGTGGCCGGGGCGGGCGACGGCCCGTGCTCGCTCCGCCAGGGCGGCCTCGGCATGTTCCAGTTCGACGCCGGCACCTACGACCAGACGCTCGCTCGCGAGGGCACCCGCATCCTCAGCATCGCGGGCAACGTCGCGGCGGCGGTCGACTTCGTCGTCGCGATGGTGATCCGCTCGGTCTACATCTCCGGCGTCGACAACCGCGATCAGGCCATCGCGTGGATGAACGGGGTGCGCATCGGGAACGACCGCTGGCACCCGTGGATCCAGACCGTCACGCACTACTACAACGGCTGCACTCCCTCGGGCTGCTCGGTCTACACGTCGCGCTACAACCACTACCGGGACAACACGAGCGGCGTCTACAACGAGATGGGGGCAGCCTTCTGGGTGCTCACCCGCGACTACGCGGCGACCTACGTCAACCAGACCTTCCCGCTCGCCGCGTCGCCCTTCAACCTCTACCCCGGCCAGGAGTCGAGCGGCTACATCGAGATGCGCAACGCCGGCACCGCGACCTGGCGGCCGGGCGAGACCTTCCTCGGCACCACCCAGCCGCGCGACGTCGCGAGCCCGATCGCGGGGCCCGACTGGATCAGCCCGAGCCGGGCGGCGACCATCGATCGCGCGGTCCCGCCCGGCGAGTCGGGGCGCTTCAACTTCACGGTGCGAGGTCCGGCCGCGACCGGCGACTACCCGCAGTTCTTCAACCTCGTGCAGGAGGGCGTCACCTGGTTCTCACAGCAAGGTGGTCCGGCGGACGATCAGCTTCAGGTGAGGGTGACGGTGGTCGCGGCGCCGGCGTGCCCGGCCGGGACCTCGGAGGCGTGGAGCTGCGAGGGCGGCGAACGGGTGCGCTGCCAGTGGGGCGAGGTCACCCGCGAGCCCTGCGCGCATGGCTGCGCGGCCGGCGAGTGCCAGGACGCGCCCGTCGACCTGGACGGCGACGGCGCGCTGGCCTCGGCCGACTGCGATGACACGAACCCGGCGATCCATCCGGGCGCCGCGGAGGTCTGCGAGGACGGCATCGATCAGGACTGCGACGGTGTCGATCGCCTCTGCGGCGCCGTCATCGAGGAC
>JAEZBP010000438.1 GCA_023427125.1 Pseudomonadota bacterium
ATCGAGGAGCGCCCCCGCCAGGCTCGCCTCGGCGAGATCGGCGCGCGCGAGATCGGCCTCGACGAGCGACGCCCCGCCGAGATCCGCGCCGCCGAGGTCCGCGTCGATCAGCTTGGCGCCGTCGAGGCACGCGCCCCGCAGGCGCGCGCGCCGCAGGTTCGCGTTCGTCAGATCCGCGCCGGCGAGATCGGCGCGCGCGAGGTTGGCTTCCCGCAGGACCACGCCGCCGAGCATCGCGCCGTCGAGGCGCGCCTCCACGAGCTCCGCGTTCGAGAGATCGAGGCCCATGAGGCGCGCCCGCGTGAGGATCGCGCCGGCCAGGTCGGGGCTCGCCGCGCTCAGGCCCGAGAGGTCGGTCTCGGTGAAGTCGGCGCCCGCGCAGCTCGCGCCCGCCAGCGAGGTCCCGAAGAGCCGCGCGCCCCTCAGCGACGCGCGCGAGAGCGTGGCCGCCTCGAGCGAGGCCTCGGTCAGATCCGCGCCGTCGAGCAGCGCCCCGCTGAGATCCGCGCCCACGAGCTGCGCCGCGCCGAGCCGCGCGCGCCGCAGATCGATCGAGGGCGCGGCGATCGCCGACAGGTCCGCGCCGATCAGCAGGCACTCGCTCATGCACGCGCGGGCCATGCGCGCGCCGGTGAAGCGCACGTTGCGCAGATCGAGCCCCTCGATCGTCGCGCCCTCGAGGCTCGCGCCGGCGAGATCGAAGACGTCGCCGGTGGCGCCGAGCGCCGAGCCCTGCGCGAAGCGCGCGCCGCGCAGGCGCGAGCCGCCGAGCGAGCTCTGGCGGAACATCACGTCTTCGAAGCGCGCCTCGCTCAGATCGCAGCCCGAGAAGCGGCAGCGCTCGAACGAGACGTCCCGGAAGACCGAGCCGGCGAGGTCCACGCCGCGCACGCTCACCCCGACGACGCGCACCCCCGCCAGCGCGCGGCCCTCGCCGAGCGCCGCGGCCAGCGCCTCGTAGGTGCCGAGGATGATCATCCCACCCTCGTGCCGTGCAGGTCCGCGAGATCGAGGCGCGCGTCCTCGAGCTTCGCTTTGTAGAGCTCGGCCTGGAAGAGGTTCGTCCCTCGCAGATCGGCGTGCCGCAGGTTCGCGCCCTCGAAGCGGGCCTGCATGAGGTTCGCCTTGAGCAGCGAGGCCTTCACCAGCGTCGCGCCGTCGAAGCGGGCCATGCGCAGCTCGCAGCCCATGAAGACGGCCTCGAGCAGGAACGCGCCCGAGAAGTCCGCGCGGCTGAGCTTGGCGAGGCTGAAGTTCGCCTTGCGGAGCTTGGCGGCGCCGAAGCGCGCGCCATCGAGCGTCGTCTTCTTGAAGCTCGCCTCCTCGAAGTCGCCCTCCTCGGAGGCGCGCAGGAGCGTCGCGTCGCAGCCGTCGAGGCGGAGCGCGCGCGCCTTCACGCCTCCCTCGAGCCAGGCGTCGACGAGGCTCGACTCGCGGAAGGACGCGGACTCGAGCGTCGCCGCGCAGAGGTCGGCCTCGTCGAGCGTGCAGCCGCGGAAGTCGGCCTGGCCGAGGTCCGACTCGTGCAGATCGGCGCGGACGAAGCGGCACGCCGAGAAGCGCCCCTCGCGCACGAACGAGACCGCCATCACGGCGCCCTCGAGATCGCACTCGTGCATGCGCACTCGATGGGCGCGCACGCTCGTGAGGTCCGCCTCCCGCAGCGAGCATCCGTCGAAGGACGCCTGCGAGAGCTCGGCTTCGCTCAGCACCGCGCCGTCGAGCCGCGCGTTCTCGAAGCGGGTGCCGCTCAGGTTCGCGCGGGTGAGGATCGCGCCTCGCAGATCGATGCCGCTCAGATCGAAGCCCGAGAGATCGGCGCCGCTCATGTCGCGCCCGGCCAGGCTCTCGCCGGCGGCGATCGCCTCGCGGAGCTCCTCGCGGACCGCATCCTCCTCCGGCTCGAGCAGATCGCCGAGCGCGAGCTGCATCTCGAGCTCGAGCTGCTCCTCGGCGCTGAGCTGCCGATCCACCGAGTGCTCTCTGCTCTTCAGGCCGAGCGCGTTCTCGAAGACCGGCTTGAGCGCGCCCTCCTTCGCGCGGGCGGCCATCGCCTCCTGGATCGCCTTCATGAGCCCGCTGCTCTCGTCGCCGCGGATCGTCATCGCCTGATCGAGGTGCGCCCACTTCGCGCCGACCGCCTCCGGATCGACCATCGCCGCGAGCACCTCCGCGCGCACCACCGCGCTCGGCGTCGGCGGGATCGGCTCGGCCTCGGGCGCCCGCTCCTCGGCCGTCTTCAGGTCGAGCGTGCCCCGGTAGCGCGCGGTGAGGCCGGCCAGGCCGACGCGCGCCCCCGGCTCCTCGTGGGTGACGTAGAGGTGCATCAGATCCGAGAGATCCTCGCGCGCCACCTCGGTCACGCCGCGCCAGACGCAGTGCACGATGCCCTCGTCGGAGTCCACGGTGATCGTGTCGAGCGCGAGGCCGACGTCGTGGAGGCGCTCGCTCCCCTGCGCGATCACGAACGCGTGCGCGCGCCAGCCGGGCAGGCTCGTCTCGAGCAGCGCGTGCTCGGCGTGGAGGTGCCGCAGGACGATCGCCTCGTCGCCGGCGAAGTAGCCGGTGATCTGCTGATCGGCCGGCGCCGCGTTGAAGAAGCGCCAGTCGATGTCCTCCGGGAAGTACGGGTAGCGGGTCTTCTGCCACGCGGGGCCGTAGGTGCCCGCGAGCTTGGTGCGTGAGGGCCACGTCCGCGGGATGGGCCCGAAGCCGATCGGGCG
>JAEZBP010000532.1 GCA_023427125.1 Pseudomonadota bacterium
GGCTGCGCGAGGCGCCGAGGCTCAGCGCTGAGCTCGCGTCGAGGCTCGCGTCCGCGATGCGCAGATCCGCGCCGGGGCGGTGTGTGTCGAGATCGTCGAGCTCGCCGAGGCCCGGCGGGCGCGCCACCCACACCACGGCGCGCACCGGATCGGCGTCGAGCTGCCCGCCTCGGACGGCCTCCTCGCGCTCGATCGCGTGCCAGCGCACCATCACGCAGTACGCGGGGATCTCGTTGAGGTCGGCGGTGTTCGCGTCGATCCCGGCGCAGTCGGCGGGCCGCGCGCTCGCGCCGAGGAAGTCCTCGAGGAGCGATCCGCCCCGATGCGCGATCCCGCCGTCGATCGGGAAGAGGTTCTTCGCGATGATGCGGCTCTGGTTCGGATCGGGCGAGTCGACCGCGAGCATCTTGCGCGCGAGCTCGTAGTTGCGGCGCCGGGCGAAGCGCGAGAACGCGCCGCCCGCGCCGCCGCGCAGCTCGAAGATCGGGCTCACCGGCGAGTGACAGCCGAGCATCATGCAGCCCTTGCGGACGAGCGTGGGCTCGACGCGGTTGACGAAGAAGCGGTAGCCCTCGCTCGCGTCGTCCTCCCGCACGAGGTGCGGCGCCTGGGCTCGGACCGCCTCGCCCCACGCCAGCAGCGCGCGATAGCCGGGGTCGTCGGTCGTGAGGAACGTGTCGCCGCCGCCGTGGAACGCGCCGCCGCGCGCGATGGCGAGCGGCCGGCGCAACAGCTCGGATCGATCGGGCGGATCGGCGAGGTGCTGGAGGGTGATGAAGTAGTTCCAGCGCCGCTCCGCCTCGTCGCTGCCGCAGGCGATGTGGAAGTCCGCGAGCGGCGCGCCATGGCAGGAGGAGGCGGCGCAGTGCGCGGCGAGCACGGGCTGCACCTCGGCGACGAAGCGATCGAAGAGCGCGCGATCGGCGGGCTCGGCGTCGGCCGAGAAGCCCGACGCGCTGCCGGGGCCCGAGGCGCAGCCGCCCGTGGCCTCGACGACCTGCGGTGCCGGCACGCCGGTGCGGGTGAAGCCCGACTCGAGCCAGGCCGCGAGCTGCGCGAACCCGCGTGAGCCGCGCGGCATGGTCGCTCCTCCCGCGTGGCGGATGTCGGTGCGGATCACCACCGAGCGCACGTCGGGCCGCGCGGGGTCCGGCGGGTCGTGCGTCTCCACCGTGATCTCCTGCGGCTCGTCGACCTTCAGGAGCAAGAGCGGGCGGGGGTAGGGCCCATAAGGGATGAGCGCGTCGGTGCGCCGCCGCAGGGCGTCGTAGCTCCCCACGTCGAGGTTTCCGGCCGCCGTGCCGCGCTCGTCCGCGAGGTGGCAGCCGGAGGTGGTGAGCGCGCAGCTCGCCTCCAGGGTCGGCCCGATGCGGTCCTCGTAGAAGCCACCCTCCGGCGCGAGCGGCTGCTGGCAGCCGCCCGTGCACACGAGGAGCACCCAGACGAGACGGACGCGCAGACGACACCTCCTCTCTCGTGAGGCTGTGGGCAGCTCGCGCGCGCCGCGTTGATCGACGTCAAGCGAGCGATGGCTGGCCCGCCCGGGGAGGCGCCTGCGACGCGAGCGCGAGCGCGTGCGCTCGACAGGGTTGACGCCGCACAAGCACGCCCGCCCCGCGCCGGTCCATCACTGACTTCATGTCAGTGACAGCGAATCGGCGAGAGGTCCGCAAGTGCACGACGCGCTCGGCGCTCCTCGCCGCGAGCGAGCGCTGCTTCGCGCGAAGTGGCTACGCCGGCACCACGATCGCCGACATCACGCGCGAGGCGGGCGTCGCGCACGGGACGTTCTACGTGCACTTCGAGAGTCGGAGCGCGCTGCTCGACGTGTCGCTCGCGCGCTTCAACGAGGCGCTCTCGCTCGAGCTGGGCCGGGCGCTCTCGGGCCCGGGGGACATCGCGGACCGGATCCATGAGGCGGCGACGATCTTCCTCGCGCGCTGTGACGAGCGGCGGTGGCTGGTGGTCGCGCTGGCCGAGCGCGCGGGGGCGGGCGTGAGCGCCGAGGCGCTGCGAGACGGTGTCAATCCGCAGGTTCGCGCGCTCTTGCGATCGCTCCTGGCCGGGATGATCGCCGAGGGCGTGGACGCCGAGCTCGTCGTCTCGAGCCTGCTCGCGCTCTGGCTGCGTGTGGCGCTCCAGGTGGCGCTCGCCGAGCGTGAGCTCGAGCGCGGCGTGGCGGTCGAGACGCTCGCGCGGATGACGATCGGGGTGCTGGGCGCGGTAGCGCCGGAGGGAGGACGGACATGAGCGAGGAGCGGATCGTGGATCTCGGAGTCAAGCGCCGGCGGCTGCCGGTGGCCGGCGCGGAGCTCGACCTTCGAGCGCTCCGGGGGGAGGCGCGAGCGCTGGCGCGCGAGCTCGATCTCGAGCGGCCCGCCAGCCGGCTCGCGGACGCGCCGCGGCGCGCGCGGGCTCACGCGACGGCGGTGCACAACTACGCGATCAACCGGCGCCTCGCGCGCGAGGGGCGCGAGGATCTGCGCCCGCTCTACTTCGTCTGGACGCTCTCGCGGACCTGCAACTTCCTCTGCGACTACTGCGACGATCACCAGGGGCGCCGCTATCCGGAGCTGCCGACCGAGGGTGAGCTCGACACCGCGCGCGGGCTGCGCCTGCTCGACGTGATGCGCACCGGCACCTCGTCGGTGTACTTCGCCGGCGGCGAGCCGCTCCTGCGCAACGATCTGCCGCTCCTCGCGAGCCACGCGCGCGCCGTCTCGTACTACCCGATCATCGTGAACACCAACGCGAGCGCGCTCGATCGGCGGCTGCGGCAGGCCGCTTGGCGCGGCTTCCTCGCCGACATCGACATCCTGGTGGTCAGCCTCGACGCGCTCGATCCGAGCGTGCTCTCGGAGATGTGGGGCTACGCGCGCCCCGAGGAGGTGATCCGGAACCTGCTCCTCGCCAAGGAGCTCGCGGCCGAGATGAACGTGAAGCTGATGGTCAACACGGTCATCCAGCCCGGCCGCGTGCAGCACGCGCGCGCGGTGCTCGACTTCGCGCGCGAGCTCGGGATCACCTTCAGCCCGGTGCCGGTGAACGTGGGCCCACGCGCGCACCGCGCGCTCACCGACGATCCCGAGTACCTCGCGCTCGCCCGCACGATCCTCGCGCGAAAGCGAGAGGGCCAGCGCATCGCCGGCTCGCGCCGGATGCTGCGGCGCCTGCTCTTCTCGGAGCCGCTCGACTGCCGCAACACGCTCAAGCCGCACGTCGATCACGACGGCCACCTCTTCTGGCCGTGCAAGGCGAGCGTCGCGGTGGAGCCCGCGCGGATCGACGTGCTCTCGTTCAACGACGTCGACTCTCTATACGCGCATGGGAGCACGCTGATCGATCCCACGCGCTTCTCCGAGCGCTGCGGCGCGACGTGCAACTGGGCGCAGAACTACTCGACCGACGCGTACGCGCACGGCCTCACGCATCCGCTCTCGCTCGCCTCCGACGTGATCGAGCTCCTCCGATGAGCGTGGCCAGCGATCGCGAGCTCGCGATCGACGCGGCGCCGCTCGCGCTGGTCTCGCTCGCGATCGTCACGCTGGCGGAGCACCCGCGGGTGATGGGCGCGATCGTGCTCGCCGCGATCGTCCTTCGCCTCTCGCTCTTTCGCCTTCTCGTGGCGCGCTCGCGGCGCGCGATGCGGGTCGAGCTCGCGTTCTTCGGGATCTGCACGGCGGTCGGCGCGCTCAACGACTACAACACCGTGGTCGTGCACGGCGTCTACGGGTACAGCGTGCCCGCCGAGCTCCCGGCGCTCTCCTCGATCCCGATCTGGATGCTCGCGACCTGGGGCCTCGTCCTGCGCTTCGTCGCCACGCTCTCGCGCTGGCATCGGATCGGCGGAGGGGCGCCGGTGAGCGATCGCGTGTGGCCGCTGCGCGCGCCGTCGGCGCCGGCTCGGATCGTCGTGATCGCGCTCCTCGTCGCGGGGACCCGCGCGATCACCTACACGCACGCGTCGGATCCGCTCTGGTCGTGGATCCCGTACGTCGTGGCGCTCGCGATCGCCGCGCTCGTGCTGTCGCCGACGCGTCGCGATCGCGCGCTCGTCGCGATCGCGCTCGTCGTCGGCCCGCTGGTGGAGGCGGCGTACATCCAGCTCGGGGGCCTGCACCGCTACCCGCTCGGGTGGTTCTTCGGGGTGCCGCTCTGGATCGTGCTCTGGTGGGCGCTCGGCGCGTGGCTGTGGGCGGATCTCTCCGCCCGAGTCCACCGGGCGCTCGATCGCTGAATTGAGTTGGCTGTGCGCGCGCTCGGCGACGCGCGGGCCGAGCTACGCGGCCTCCTGACTGGTTGGCGCTCGTCCCCGGTGTCCAGTCAGCGGCGCACCGCTCCGCTCAGCCCAGCAGCGACTCGAGCTCGACCGAGCCGAGGTCGATGCGGTTGATGACGACGTTGAACGCGAGGTACGCGGCGAGGCGGTGCAGGTCCTTGGCCCACGCGGGCACGAAGCGCGGCTCGGCGACGTGCCCCGCCGCGAACGCGCTCTCGAGGCGGTGCACGTCCGGCAGCGCGACGCGGCCCGCGAAGAGGCGGCGGACCAGCTGCGGGCGGTGCTCGGCGATCGCCTTGCGCAGGAAGGTGTGCACCGCGGTGAGGCCGCAGAGGTAGACGACGTCCTTCGTGAAGACGACGCCGCCGCGCACGTCGCCGCCGCGGAAGATGCGCATCGCGGAGTGGGCGCTCTCGTCCTCGCTCTGGCCGGACTCGAGGAAGAACCGGAACACCTCGAGGTAGTCCGCGCCGTCGAGCGCGCGCTGGATCGCGACGGTGCGCAGCGCGAGGCGGCGCAGCCGGGCGATGTCGATCGTGCGCGTGGTGAGCTCGGCCAGGGTCGCGAGGCCCTCCTGGGTGAGCGTCGTCCGCGGCGCGCTCAGGCCCATGCACGTCAGGTAGGGCTGGGCCCTCCCGTTGAGCGCGGTCCCCGCGTGCACGAAGCCCTCGTGCTCGATGAGCTGCACCACGTCGAGCTCGCTGAAGCAGGTCTGCGCGCGGATGCGCACCCGCTTGCTGCCTGCGGCCGCCTTCGACGCGAGGTCCTCGTCGATCGTGACCTCCGGCGCCTCGGGACCGAAGAAGGCGGAGAACGCGCGGGTGAGCTCCTCGGCGACGTGCTCGGCGGTGAGGCAGAGGGCGCTCTCCTCGATGAGGCCCGTCGCCTGCAAGCTCTCGGTCGTGTCGAGCAGCATCGTGGCCGCCTCGAAGTGCGTCATCGAGGCGCCCGGCAGGCGGTCTCGAGGGACACCGTAGAGCTCGTGCGAGAGGTGGGTGAAGGCGGGCGTCCCGATCGCCTCCATCATCTGCGCGGCGAGCGCGTAGCTGTGCGCGGTGTCGGCCACGAAGCGCTCGAGCGGGTCGCCCGGGTCGTGCTCGTCGATGATCTGCTCGAGCGCCTCGCGCTCCTCGTGCATGCTCGCGCCGGCCGGCTCGATCGAAGGGAGCTTCGGGTCGCCACGCCGCCACGACTCGAGGAAGCGCTGCACCGTGCCCTCGGGCCACGTGAGCATCCCGAGCACTCGAATGTCCTTGGCCACCGCGCAGAGCCGCTGGTCGAGCGCGCGGAGATGGTCGTCTCGCACGCCGCCAGGATACCTCACCGAGCGCGGACAGGGCCCGCTGACAGGGGATGTGGCGCGCCGCGAGTCTTGCTACCCTCGCGCGCCGAAAGGAACCAGACCCATGCGTACCATCTCTGCCTTCACGCTCATTCTCGCGCTCTTCGCGCTCGCCGGCTGCTCCAAGCCCGAGCCCATCTCGCAGACCCATCAGGGTCGGATCGAGGCGGGCGACCAGGTCCTCTCGACCGACAACTCCTTCTACGACGTCTACTCGTTCGAGGCCGCCGAGGGCATGACCATCACCGCCACGATGGTCTCCACCGAGTTCGACACCTACATCCACCTCGTCGACGCCGACGGCAACCAGCTCGTCCACAACGACGACGACGCCACCATGGGCGCGGGCCCCGGCGGCGCGACGACGAACTCGAAGGTCACCTTCGTCGCCAACAGGACGGGCACCTACTCGGTCTGGGCGAACACGCTCTCGGCCGGCGACACCGGCGCGTACACGGTCACGATCAACACGACGGCGCCCTGACGAGCTTGGGCGGGGCCACTCCGGCCCCGCCTCTCAGAGCCATGCTCGACGGACGATCCCGATCGCTCACGCTGCTCGGACTGCTCGCGCTCTCGGCCTGCGACGGCGGCGGCACGGCCGACGCCGGTCCGCCCGACGCCGGCGTGATCCCGCCCATCGAGCTGGCCATCACGAGCGCCGAGGCCTCGCTCACCATCCCGGCCGCCGCGGGAGGCGCGCTGATGGCGCCCGCCGGCGCGCAGTACTACGTGCTCGGCGTCACGCTCACGGCGAACACGGTCGGGCCGCTGCCGATCGGGCCCAACGCGTTCACGCTCCGGCTCGCGGACGACGCCCGCGCGCTCGGCAATCCGGGGGCGACCAACACCGTCGTCGACGGCTGCGTCAGCCAGTCGCTGCCGCTCGGGGAGAGCAAGAGCTGCGTCGTGGTCTTCGCGGTCGAGCTCGACGCGGCCGAGCCCGAGACGCTCTCGTGGAGCAACGGCACCCGCACCCTCACCGAGCCGGTCCCGCCCCTCGCACGGGATTGACCGGCTTCGGTGGAGGAGCGGGCTAGACTCCGCGGCCCATGACAGACGCGAACATCTCCGAAGAGCTCGCGGCGCGAGCCGGCCGCCAGTGCGAGCTGTGCGGCGCCCAGAGCGGCCTCACCGTCCACTCGGTCGGCGGCGACTCCGTCGAGCGCAGCGTCCTGGTCTGCGAAGGGTGCGCGGCTCAACTCGCGAGCGACACGCTCGATCCCAAGCACTGGTTCTGCCTCAAGGAGGCCATCTGGAGCGGCGTGCCCGCCGTGCAGGTGGTGAGCTATCGGCTCTTGCATCGGCTGCGCGGCGAGCCGTGGGCGAGCGAGCTGCTCGACTCGGCCTACCTCGCCGACGACGTGCTGGCCTGGGCGAAGGAGGGCCTCGCCGAGGCCGACGAGGACGAGGGCGGCGGCGCTGTCCGGACCGTCGACTGCAACGGCAACGAGCTCGCCGACGGCGACTCGGTGACGCTCGTCCGCAACCTCGACGTGAAGGGCGCCGGCTTCGTCGCGAAGCAGGGGACCCGCGTGAACGACATCCGCCTCACCGACGACCCGAAGCTCGTCGAGGGGCGCATCAACAAGGTCGCGATCGTCCTCAAGACCGA
>JAEZBP010000567.1 GCA_023427125.1 Pseudomonadota bacterium
CCCGATGCTCGACGCGGGCAGGCGGGACGCTGGCCCGACGGCCAGATGCGAGCGGCACGGTGACTGCGACGACGCCGCATACTGCAACGGGGAGGAGCGCTGCGATCCTGGCGCCAGCGTGGCCGCCGAGAACGGCTGCGTTCCGGGAACGCCTCCGTGCGCGACCGACCTTTGCAACGAGGCCAGTGACCGTTGCGATATCGCTTGCGAGGATCCAGACCAAGACGGCGACGGTTCCATCGCGGTCGCGTGCGCTGGCGACGCCTGCGACGCCGGCGACGGAGACCGCTTCCCCGGTAATGACGCGCGTTGCGATGCGGTGGATCAAGACTGCAACCCGGCCACCCTCGGATCGCTCGACGCGGACGGAGACGGCGCGATCAGCGCGGCCTGTTGCAACCCGCAACTGGACGGGAGTGCCCGCTGCGGCCTCGACTGCGACGACTCGCGGATCGGGCTCTTCGACGACACGCTCGAGAACTGCGGCACGTGCGGGAACTCCTGCGCGTTCCAATGCGCGGACCGCGCCTGCGCCGACCTGACGGCCATCGACGCGTATGCCACACACACCTGCGCGCTCCAGTCCTCCGGCGCGGTGGTGTGCTGGGGAGCGAATATCGAAGGCCAACTGGGGGACGGGACCAGGGAGCGCCGAAACCGGCCGGTGGCTGTGATCGACCTGCCCAGAGCTACCGCGCTCGCTGTGGGCCACTGGTTCACCTGCGCTCTCCTCGAGGACACGACGGTCCGCTGCTGGGGCACGAACGCCAATGCCGAGCTCGGATCCGGACGCGCGATCCCCCGATCGTCCATCCCGGTGACCGTGGACTATGCGGGCTCCCCTCTGACGAATGTCATCTCGCTCGACGCAGGGATGAGTCATACTTGCGCGGCGACTTTGGATGGTAACGTATACTGCTGGGGTTCCGAGACCAGTGGTCAACTGCGAGGTCCGCCTGCGAGCCCCTCGGGCGGCTTTGCGACGACGCGAGTCGTCGGAGTAGCCGGCGCTGTTCAAGTCGTGGCGGGGGATAGCCATTCTTGCGCTCGGCTCGAAGACGGAAGTGCGCGCTGCTGGGGTGGCAACGGGCGAGGGCAACTGGGTGACGGGCTCACATCGCACGGGACGACGTGTGGAGCGCAGGACTGCGCGGGTCCGGTCATCGTGGCGACCGACGCCATCGAGCGAATCGTCGCCGGGCGCTCGTCGACGTGCGCACTCCGTACCGCGGGGGGCCTCACCTGTTGGGGCGAAGACCATGGCGCGACGCCGATCGATGTCGACGCCTACACGGACGTGATCGACGTGGCGATGAGCTCAAACAACACTTGCGTGCTCCACGGGAGCCCCGCCGTGCTGACCTGTCAGGGCGCCAACAGCGTTGGGGAGTTGGGTACCGGTGATCAAGAATGGCGGAGCGAGTCGGTCGACGTTGCGCTCCCTTCCCCTGCGAGAGCCATCGTGCTGGGCTATGGCACCGCCGCGCACGCCTGCGCGCTTCTCCAGAGTGGCACGGCCATGTGCTGGGGGAGCAACAACTTCGGTCAGATCGGCGACGGCGTCAGCGTCCACGCGGAGTGCATGGACACTGGTTTCTGGGGCGACTGCGCCCCAAGCCCGACGTTGATCCTCCCCCTCTGACAGCCAAGCACGCAACGGTCAGAACGTGTGCTGGCCGTCGAGCAGCGGAGGCCGTGGCGTTCACCGACCAGAAAGCTCCGCGGAGTTCGTTGTCGCGCCCCGATGCACGGGGAGGACTGTGGGCTGTCTAGAGCAAGCATATCTCGCCGCCCCCGCCGGACCGCTGCCGGAACGAGGGCGAGACGTGCAACGACACGGCCGACTGCTGCGCCGGGATGGACCTGAGCTGCTCGCTCAACGTGTGCACCGCCGGCCCGGGCTGAGCGACGACCTTCGCGAGCGAGGCGGCGAGCTCGCGGAGGTTCCCCGGCCGACCCGCCCCTCGGTAGCTGCACGCCAGGAGGATCTCGAGGTTCGCGACCGAGGGTCGGCCGCGAGATCCATGCGAGATGGGGCGACGACGGGGCGAGACGCGGAGGAGCGGAGAGGGCCCGCGAAGCGGGCGCGGAACGAAGGCGGGTGGAATGAGCCACCCGCGCTCGCGCGTCTCGGGCGCGCGATGAAGCGAGCAGCGACGATGGTGGCGCTCTTGGCGCTCGGGTGCAGTGGCACGACCCGCGCGCCGGAGCCGTCCGCGCCGGAGGCGAGGGAGCGAGCGCGCACCGAGGCGCTCGAGGGCGGCGACGCGCTCTTCGCCGAGCGCGGGCTCGTGGGCGCCTTCGTGGTGCGCCGGGTGGGCGGGATCGATCGGGTGATCGGCGGCGAGCGTGTCGATGCGCGCTTCGTGCCCGCGTCGACGTTCAAGATCCCGAACACGCTGATCGGCCTCGAGACCGGCGTGATCCCGGACGCGTCCTTCACGCTGCCGTGGGACGGGCAGGAGCGCGCGATCGCAGCGTGGAACCAGGATCACGATCTGCGCGGCGCGATCCAAGAGTCGGTCGTCTGGTGGTACCAGGAGCTCGCCCGCCGCGTCGGCCATGAGCGGATGCGCGAGCTCGTCCGAGGCATGCGCTTCGGCAACGCGGACATCGGCGACGACGACGCGATCGATCGCTTCTGGCTCGAGGGGCCGCTCGCGATCTCGCCGCGCGAGCAGATCGAGTTTCTCTCTCGGCTGACGCGCGGTGAGCTGCCGGTGTCGGCGCGGAGCGTCGCGATCCTGCGCGAGGTGATCTCGAGTGAGGCGCGCGGTGAGGTGGTGGTGCGCTGGAAGACCGGCACTCATCAGATCGAGGACGGAAGCGGGCACGCGTGGCTTGTCGGCTGGATCGAGGACGGCGGCGAGACGAGCGCTCACTTCGCGCTGATCCTGTTGGCCGGCGACAACGACGAGCTCGCCTCGCACATGAGCGCGCGCCGCCCGCTGGTCATGGAGCTGCTCGAGCGCGAGGGGCTCGTGCCGCCGGCCTGATCGTCCGGCGAGCGGTGGCACGGGTCGCGTCACCGCCCGTGCGGGCGGGGATCGGCGCGCTCGCGGTGGGCGCGCTCGCGGTCGGTGCTAGCTTCCACGCCCACCTCTCACCCCCCCGGGAGAACCGTTGGCCTTTCCCAGCCTCCTCGCGCTCCTCGACGACATCGCCAGCCTGCTGGACGACGTCGCCACGATGACGAAGGTCGCCACCAAGAAGACGGCCGGCGTCCTCGGCGACGATCTCGCGCTCAACGCCGAGCAGGTCGCAGGTGTGAAGCCCGATCGCGAGCTGCCGGTGGTGCTCGCGGTCGCCAAGGGCTCCGCGATCAACAAGGTGATCCTCGTGCCGGTCGCGCTTCTGATCAGCGGCGTCGCGAGCTGGCTGATCACTCCGCTCTTGATGGTGGGCGGCGCGTTCCTGTGCTTCGAGGGCTTCGAGAAGGTCGCGCACAAGCTCTTCCATCGCGACGAGGAGAAGTCCAAGCAGGCCGAGCGCGTGAAGGTCGTCGCGAACCCCGAGGTCGACCTGGTCGCGTTCGAGAAGAGCAAGATCCGCGGCGCGATCCGCACCGACTTCATCCTCTCGGCGGAGATCATCGTCATCACGCTAGGCAGCGTCGGGGACGCGGCGTTCAGCCGTCAGGTGGCGACGCTCTCCGTGGTCGCGGTGCTGATGACGATCGGCGTCTACGGCCTCGTCGCCGGCATCGTGAAGCTCGACGACCTCGGCCTCGCGCTGAGCGCGCGCTCGAGCTCGGTAGCGCGCGGGATCGGCCGCGCGATCGTGCGCTCGGCGCCGTGGCTCATGAAGGGCCTCGGGGTCGCCGGCACCATCGCGATGTTCCTCGTGGGCGGCGGGATCCTGACCCACGGCTTCCACGGCCTCGAGGTCTGGATCGCGAAGCTCGCGGAGGGCACCGGCCCGATCGGCGAGGCGCTGATCCCGACCCTCGGCGACGCGATCGTGGGCGTGCTCGCCGGCGCCCTCTTGGTCGCGCTGCTCACGGTGGTGCGCAAGGTGCTCCCGAAGCGGAAGCCCAAGCCCGAGTGACCGGCTCCTTCCCCTCCGTCCGCCACAGGCAGGAGTCTCACTCTCCATGACTGACGAGCAGCGCCCCGAGGACCGCGCCGACGCTCCGTCGAGATCGGGGCGATCCCCGAGCCGCCCCTGGCGGATCGAGGGGCTGCCGGAGCGGGGAGCCGAGCCGCCCCGGCGAAAGTGGAGCTGGTGGAGCATCGCGGCCCGCGCCTTCCTCGTCTATGCGGTGATCTTCGGCCTGCTGACGCTGCAAGATCGGCTGAACGAGCCGGAGACCATCTCCTACTCCGAGCTCACGCGGCAGGTCGAGGCGAACAACGTCACCGAGATCTTCGCGCGCGGACAGAGCATCCAAGGCACGCTCCGGGAGGCGAAGCCGGTCCCCGAGCAGGAAGGAGAGACCTACGAGCGCTTCGTGACCGAGCGCCCCGTCTTCGCCGCGGACGATCTGATGGCGGCGCTGCTCGCGAACGACGTGACGGTCCGCGCGACCCCCGTCGTGCAAGAGCGCGGGGCGCTGGCGAACCTGCTCATCTCGATGGCGCCCATCCTGCTCTTGGTGCTCTTCTACTTCTGGCACTTCAAGCGCCAGCAGAAGATGGGGATGGGGATGATGGGCGGCGGGGCAAAGAAGAAGCCCGTCGACCCCGAGAAGGTGCGCGTCACCTTCGACGACGTGGCCGGCATCGACGAGGTGAAGGCCGAGATCACGGAGATCGTCGACTACCTGCGCGCGCCCGAGAAGTATCGCGCGATCGGCGCGCGCGCTCCGAAGGGCGTCCTGCTGACCGGCGGGCCGGGCACGGGCAAGACGCTGCTCGCGCGGGCCACCGCCGGCGAGGCGGGCGTGCCCTTCTTCTCGGCGAGCGCCTCCGAGTTCATCGAGATGATCGTCGGCGTCGGGGCCAGCCGGGTGCGTGAGCTCTTCCAGGCCGCCCGCGAGGTCGCCCCCGCGATCATCTTCATCGACGAGATCGACACCATCGGTCGCGCCCGCGGCGGAGCGAGGGCGATCGGCGGCCACGACGAGCGCGAGCAGACGCTGAACCAGATCCTGACCGAGATGGACGGCTTCTCAGGCGCCGAGGGGGTGATCGTCCTCGCCGCCACCAACCGCCCAGACGTGCTCGACCCCGCGCTCCTGCGGCCCGGGCGCTTCGATCGGCAGATCACCGTGCACTCGCCCGATCAGGTCGGGCGCGCGGCCATCCTCCGCGTCCACGCACGCAAGATCGTGCTCGCCGAGGACGCGGACCTCGACCACATCGCGCGCATCACCCCGGGGATGACTGGCGCGGAGCTCGCCAACCTCATCAACGAGGCCGCGCTCCTCGCGGTGCGTCGCGGGCACCGGGACGTCGGCCTCGCCGATCTCACGGACGCGCTCGAGAAGGTCCAGCTCGGCGCGGCGCGCAACGTGGTGATGCCGCTCGAGGAGCGCCGCCGCACGGCCTACCACGAGGCCGGCCACGCGCTGCTCGGCATGCTGCAGCCGGGCGCCGATCCGGTCCGCAAAGTCTCGATCATCCCGCGTGGCCGCGCCCTCGGGGTCACCCTCTCGACGCCGGATCGAGACCGCTATGGATACGACACCGAGTACCTGAAGGGGCGGATGGTCGGCGCGCTCGGTGGGATGGCCGCCGAGGAGGTGGTCTTCGGCGTCATCACGACCGGCGCCGAGAGCGATCTCGAGACCGTCACGAGCATCGCCCGCTCGATGGTGGGGCGCTGGGGGATGTCCGAGCGGATCGGGCCGGTGTCGGTGTTCCCCCCGGAGGGGGATCCGCGGATGCTCGGCGTCTCGGAGGGGATGCTCGACGCCGTGGCCGAAGAGGTGAGGCGGCTGATCGACGAGTCGTACGCGCGGGCCAAGGCCCTGCTCCGCGACAATCGCCACCGCCTCGACGCGATCGTCGAGCAGCTGCTCAAGCACGAGACGCTCGACGAGGAGGACGTGTACGCCGCCGCCGGCGTCCCGCGGATCGTCGCTCCACCCGAGGAGGCGCTCGCGACGCAGAGCGCGCCGCCTCCGAGCGCGGAGTGATCACGGAGCGGGAGCGATCACGGTGATCGCGAGGCGCCGGGCGCCGGATGCCACGGACCTGGCTGCGCTCTAGAGTTCGGTCCGTGCTCCCCGAGAACGTCCAGCACAAGCTCGACGCGCTGCCGGCCGCGCCCGGCGTCTACCTGTTCAAGGATCGACGCGGGGCGGTCGTGTACGTCGGCAAGGCCCGCAGCCTGCGCAGCCGGGTGCGCAGCTACTTCTCGGCGAGCTCGAGCGACGACCGCATGTTCATCGCGTACCTCGCGCGCGAGCTCGGCGATCTCGAGACCTTCGTCGTCGGCAACGAGAAGGAGGCCGCGCTGCTCGAGAACGAGCTCATCAAGCAGCACCAGCCTCGCTACAACGTCAAGCTCAAGGACGACAAAGACTTCCTCTCGATCCGCATCGACCCGAGCGATCCGTGGCCGCGCCTCGGCGTGGTGCGGCGCCCCAAGCCGGACGGCGCGCGCTACTTCGGCCCCTACGACTCGGCGACCAGCGCGCGGCAGACGCTCCGGCAGATCAACCGCTTCTTCAAGCTGCGCACCTGCAAGGACACCGACTTCAACGCGCGCGTGCGGCCCTGCCTGCAGTACCAGATCAAGCGCTGCCCGGCCCCCTGTGTGCGCGAGGTGGATCGCGAGGCCTACCTCGCGCAGGTCGAGCTGGTCGGGCTCTTCCTCGAGGGGCGCCACGACGAGCTGGTCCGCGATCTGACCCAGCGCATGAAGCAGGCCGCCGACGCGACGGACTACGAGCAGGCCGCGACCTATCGCGATCAGCTCCGCGCGGTCGAGCGCGTGCGCACGCAGCAGCGCATCGCGGTGGTGAAGGACGTCGATCAGGACGTGATCGGCGTGCACCGCGCGGGCGATCAGGCGGAGGTCGCGGTGCTCAAGGTGCGGGGCGGGCACCTCAACCAGGTGCGCACGTTCGAGCTGAAGAACGCCACGCTGCCCGACGACGAGCTCGTGTCGAGCTTCTTGACCGCATACTACGGCGCCAGCGGGGAGGTGCCGGACGAGGTGATCGTTCCCGTCGAGATCGAGGCGGGCGCGGGCCTCGAGGAGTGGCTCGCGGAGGCGCGCGGCAAGAAGACGAAGCTGGTCGTGCCGCAGCGCGGGCCGCGCAAGCGCCTGCTCGAGATGGCGGCCGAGAACGCCGAGCACGCGTTCCGCGAGAAGGCGCGGGCGAGCGAGGACATGGAGGCGCGGCTCGGCGAGCTCCAGGCCAAGCTCTCGCTGCGGGCCTTGCCGCGCCGCATCGAGTGCGTCGACGTCTCGCACCTCGGCGGCGACGATACGGTCGCGGTGGTCACCGCGATGACCGACGGAGAGATCGATCGAAGCCGCTACCGATCCTTCCGCGTCAAGCGCGTGAGCGGCGGCGACGACTACGGCGCGATGTACGAGGTGCTCTCGCGGCGCTTTCGCCGGGGACGCGACGGAGACCCGGGCTGGGAGCTGCCGGACCTCTTCGTGGTCGACGGAGGCAAGGGCCAGCTCAACGTCGCGCTCGCGGCGCTGCGCGATCTCGGAATGAGCGCGGCGAGCGACATGGAGATCGTCGGGCTCGCGAAGGAGCGCGAGGAGCAGGAGGTGGTTGAGCGCGTGTTCCTGCCCGGCCAGAAGAACGCGGTCCCGCTGCCCGAGCGCAGCGCGGCCAGGCACTTCTTGGTGCAGGTGCGCGACGAGGCCCACCGCGCGTCCAACGCGCTGCGCACCAAGGTCGGCAAGAAGCGCCGCTTCAAGAGCAGCCTCGACGACATCGCCGGCGTCGGCCCGAAGACCCGCGCCCGCTTGGTGCAGGTGCTCGGGACGGTGGACGCGATCAAGGCGGCGAGCCTCGAGGAGCTGCTCGCCGCCGGCGCGAGCCGCCGGCAGGCCGAGGCGATCCAGCGGGCGGTGCACGGCGGCGCGACCGACGACGCAGCCGACGCGGAGCGCGCCGCCGTCGACAACGCCTTCGTCGCGGACGAGTAGCGCGTACCGGATCGGAGCGATCAGGGGTCCAGCAGGAACGCGAAGCGCTCTTCCTTGGTCGCGACCAGCGCACCCATGGCGTACCCGAGCACACCGTGGCCGTACGCGAGCGCGGCGAAGTAGAGGAACGCGACCGCGAGCCCGGTGGCGAAGGCCGACTCGGAGGCGCCGGCGGTGAGCACGCCGCCCGCGACCACGCCCACGCTGAGCCCGATGAGGAGCACCAGGCTCACGAGGACCACGGCTGTGTACTCGAGCGGCGCGATGGCGACGCAGCGCGCAGCCGCCATGACGTCGAAGACGCCGGTGAAGCGCCCCGAGATGCCCTGGATCGCGAGCCCGAGCGGCCAGTAGGCGCAGAAGGCCAAGGCGAGCGCCACCGAGGAGAGGGCCGACACGCCAGCCTGCGTGACCAGCCAGCCCAGCGCGCCGAAGAGCGCGAGCACGACGAGGGTGGCGAGCCCGCGCACCGCGAGCGCGCTCGCCTCCGGCATCCCAAGCTGCGGCGCGGGGAGCGCTCCCTTCTCGCGGCTCACGGCGGCCTGCGCAAGCTTCGCGAAGAGCTCGATGGTGATCCCGAGCGTGACGAGCCCGAGCACGAAGCCGACGCCCAGCTTGGCGATCCCGGGGACGTAAGCCAGGACGAGCCAGGTCGCTGCACCGAGCGCGCCGCACGCCGCGATCCCCAGCGCGCCCTTGCCCAAGATCGGCGCGACGAACGCCGTCGGCAGCTCCGACCAGAAGCTGCGCTCCCATGCGCCATCGTCATCGGCGAGCGGCGCCGGCGCGCTCGCTGCGCCGGGCGAGGGGACGGAGCTGGGCGGCGCAACGTTCTCGACCACCACCTTGGCGCCGAGCCCGGTGAGGATCGCGGCGACGCGCTCGGCCTCCTCGCGCCGCACCCGCTCGCGGAGGACCACCGG
>JAEZBP010000569.1 GCA_023427125.1 Pseudomonadota bacterium
ATCCTCGAGGGGCCGATCCGAGGCGCGGTGCGCCACGCGGATATGGAGCGCGCCGGCCCGGCGCGGCGCGGGGTCTCGATGGCCGAGGGCACCGCCGAGGGGCCGGGCCCGCTCGCCGCGCTCGCGCCGCTCTTGCGCATGGCTCCGCGTGCTCGCGCCGCCGATCCGAAGATCACGCTGCTCGACGTCGGGCCCGCCCGGCGCGCGCGCCTCTTCGGGTCCATGGACCCGCTCGCGCTCCCGCTCGCGCACCCCGCGATCGCACACGCGCGGCGCGCTCGCCGCGAGGGCGGCGGGCTCGACACGCTCCCCTGGATCCCGACCGTGCTGCCGCTCGCGATCCTGCAGATCGGCGCCTTCGCGATCGTCGGGCTGCCGAACGAGCCGACCACGATGGCCGGGCGCCGCCTGCGCCGCGCGATGGAGGAGGCGCTCGCTCCGCTCGGCGTCTCGCGCGTGCACGTCAGCGGGTACGCGAACGCGTACGCGGGGTATCTCACCACGCCCGAGGAGTACGGCGCACAACGCTACGAGGGCGCGTACACGCTCTTCGGTGCGGGCTCGCTCGGCGTCTTCGAGCACGAGCTCCGGCAGCTCGCGGCGGCGCTCCCGGCGCCCCACGCGCTCGGCCCTCCGCTCCAGCTCTGCACCGAAGCCGAGCTCTCCGCCCGCACGCGCTGGTGACCCCCGCACCGCGGCGCGCACTCGCGCCCCGGTGCCGCGCGCTGCGCCGATGGATCGAGCGCTCCCCCGCCGTGGGCGCCCCGACGCGGACGGGCATCGTGCTTGCGTTCCCCGTCTCGTAACCACTCGAGCAATGGGAGCTGGCAACGTGGACACCGAAGGAACGTGGAACGAAGAGGGCAGCTCGTCCTTCGAGGGCGAGCGCCAGGACCTCAAGCACAAGGCCAAGAGGACTGCGGAGAAGGCGCGAGGGCAAGTGCGCTCCGCCGCCGACTCGGGCAAGAGCCAGCTGGCCACGCAGATCAGCGGCATCGGCCGCGCGCTGCGGGGCGCCGGCGACAAGCTGCGCGAGGACGAGCAGGGCGAGAAGGCGAGCCACTACACCGACATGCTCGCCGACCGCGCCGATCAGGTCTCGCGCTTCCTCGAAGAGCACGACGCGAGCGAGATCTACGGCGAGGTCGAGAGCGTGGCGCGCAAGAACCCCGCCCTCTTCCTCGGCGGGTGCCTCGTGGTCGGCGTCGCGATCGGCCGCTTCTTCAAGGCGAGCGCGGGCGAGGGCGAAGGGCGCATGCCGCTCGGGGTGAGCGGCGGCGAGGAGGGCCTCGGCCGCGAGCGCTACGCGTTCGGCGAGGGGCGCCGCGACGTCATCGGTGAGCGCTACGAGAGCGGTCAGGAGCGCTACGAGAGCGCGCCCGACCGCGACCTCACGTCGCCCCCCGAGACGCCGGTGGTGACGACCGAGGTCATCGAGCTCGAGACCAGCGGCCCTGGCTACGTCCAGCCGGTCATCGGCACGAAGAAGCAGAACGGCGAGTCGGGAGAGCGCTGACATGGAGCACACCGAACACATCGAGACCACGACGGTCGAGGGCCGCTTCGACGGCAAGACCCTGCGCGACCTGCTGAGGGATCTGTCGCAGGACTCATCGACGCTCCTCCGCCAGGAGTCCGAGCTCTTCCGCACGGAGATGCACGACCGCATCAGCCACGTGCAGCGGGAGGTCACCATGCTCGGGGCCGGCGCGGTGATCGCTCACGTCGGCCTGCTCGCGCTGACGGCGGCGATCATCCTGGCCTTGAGCCTCGCGATTCCCGCGTGGGCGTCCGCGCTGATCGTCGCGGTGCTCTATCTGATCGCGGGGGGAATCCTCCTCGCCGTGGGGCGGCAGAAGCTCAAGGACGAAGAGCTCGCGCCACGGGAGACCATTCACAGCATGAAGCAGGACGTACGGACGCTGCGGGAGGCATTCCGATGAGCAACGGCAAGCAAAACGACATCGAAACACTGCGCGGAGACATCGAAGACACCCGCACGCGAATCTCCGGTGAGATCGAGGCGATCGGCGAGCGGCTGACGCCTGAGCACGCGCGCGACGTGGCGAAGGAGCGAATGGTGATGGCGAAGGATCGAGCGATCGAGGGAGCGCGCTCGTCGGCGCGCAACGCGGGGTACATCGCCCGCCATGCGCCGAGCGAGCTCCCGCAGGTGGTGCGGAACAACCCGATCCCCTCGGCGATGGTGCTGGTCGGCACCGGCTGGCTCGTGACGAAGGCGGTCAACAAGGCGCGCGAGTCGCGCCGGCTCTCGCAGCCCGAGTACGTGTCCGGCGGGTACGTGTCGGAGGGGTACGTGGAGGGCGAGGTGCCGGGCTACCGCCACAGCCTGATCGAAGAGTCACCGCACCCGAGCGCCCGCGAGCGCGTGGGCGAGGTGGCCTCGAAGACCCGGGAGCGGCTCGGCTCGGCGGCGTCACGCTCGCGCGAGCGCATCCAGGGCTCGGCCTCGAACATCAAGGGGCGGGCGAGCGATCTCGCGAGCCGGGGCAAGGAGCGTGCGTCGCATGCGCGCGAGCGCTCGGAGAACGCGTTCAGCGACAACCCGCTCGCGTTCGGCGCGCTGGCGCTCTTCACCGGCGTCGGCCTCGGCATGATGCTGCCGCACACGCGCCGCGAGGATCGCATGCTCGGCGCGCCGCGGGAGCGCGTGGTCGAGCGCGCGAAGCACTTCGCGCACGAGGCGAAGGAGGTCGCGGTGCAGTCGGCCAAGGACGGCATGCGCGCCGCGCAGGAGACGGCGAAGGAAGAGGGCGCGTCCCGCGACCTCGGTGGACGAAACATCTGAACCAGCGCGCGAAGGGGCGCGACCACGCGGCCAACCGAGCGCCAAGAGAACGACAAGGAGGTGAGACGATGTTCGACGACAACGGCGGAGGCCGTATCGCGCGGTGGCTCGGGATCACGGCCCTGGTAGCGGTCCCGATGGTGGGGGGCTGCGAGCAGCTCGAAGGGCAGGGGGGCGAGCAGCGAGAGCAGAGCGGCGAGACCCGCGCGGAGCGGCTGCAGCAGGAGACCGAGGAGACCACGCAGCAGCAGGAGGAGCTGCTCGGGCAGCAGCAGGAGCTCCGCGGCGAGGCGCAGGAGGCGCGCCAGCAGCAGGAGGAGCTCGCGCAGCGCGAGCGAGAGCTCGAGGGGCGGCTCGAGCAGACCGAGCAGCAGCTCCAGCAGGAGCAGCAGCGCGCACAGCAGCTCGGGCAGCAGGCCGAGCAGGCCGAGCAGCAGCGCCAGCAGCAGCTCGCGCAGGAGCAGCAGCGCCAGCAAGCCCAGCAAGAGCAGCAGGACGTCCAGCAGCAGCAGCTCGCGCAGCGCGAGCAGCAGCAGGCGCAGCAAGACCAGCAGCGCATCCAGCAGGGCCAGCAGCAGGACGTCCAGCAGCAGCAGCAGCTCGCGCAGCAGGAGCAGCAGCGCATGCAGGAGCAGCAGCGCCAGCAGGCCGCGGGGGGCGCGGCCGGAGGCGCCGCCGCCGGCGCGATCGCGGGGCGCCAGCAGCAGCAGGGCCTGCAGCAGCCTGCGGTCGAGGGGCAGGTCCGCGGCACGGTGCAGCAGGTCGACGTCGCCGAGGGCATGCTCGTCATCGACGCGCAGGGCCAGCGCGTGCGCCTGCGCGCGCAGCCGAGCGACATCGCCGACCTCAACCAGGGCGACTCGGTCACGCTGCCCTTCGCGAGCTTCGGGGAGGCGCAGTGGGTGATGAGCGAGGGCGGCGGGCAGGAGATGACCCAGATGTTCCGGGGCACCCAGCGCGTTCAGGGCGTCGTGTCGAACGTCGACAAGGACAACGGCACGATCACGATCGAGGGCCAAGAGATCTCGGGCCACCCTCAGCAGCTCGCGCAGGTCATGCCGGGGCAGTCGGTGACCGTGCAGATCGCCCAGGTCGAGAACACGCCGTGGATCGCGCAGCTCGAGACGAGCGGCGCGACCGCTCAGCTCGGCCAGCAGCAGCAGACCCAGCCGCAGCAGGGCGAGCAGCCGGTCCAGGGGTAGCAGGTCGAGCGCATCCGAAGGCGCCGCTGATGGGAGAGGCCCGCTCCTCGAGAGCGCGGCCTCTCTTGTCTCGTCGCGCGCCCGAAGCGCAGCTCACTCGCTCGCGCCGTCGAGCTCGATGAGGCGTCGGTTGAGCGGGACCTCGACCAAGAAGCGCGCGCGCCAGTCGGCGTCGGCGATGCGGCCCGCCAGGTACTCGAGGCGGGCGGCGCCGCGGGCGACGACCTCCCGCGCCTCGTCGCGCCGGCCGCTCGCGAAGAGGGCACCCGAGAGCGCGAGGAAGACCTCGGCCTCGTCTTCTTCCATCGCGCCGATCTCGTCGCGGAGCGCCATCGCGCGCTCGGCGTCCGTGAGCGCGGCCGCGACGTCGTTCGCCTCGAGCGCCGCGCGCGAGGCC
>JAEZBP010000092.1 GCA_023427125.1 Pseudomonadota bacterium
GCTCCGCACCGCGTCGTCGTAGGGGCCGAGCGCGCCGGCGCTCGCGTCGAGCTGGCCGCGCCGGCAGCCGGCCGCGTTGCACACCACGAGCTCGGCGGCGCTCGCGGAATCGGGGACGGCCAGGCGATAGCGGACCTCGGCGGCGTGCCGCGCGCTCGACGTGAAGCGCATCGTCACCTCGACGATCGCGAGCCCGTGCGCGAGCTCGACGCTCACCTCGTGGCTGGCCTCCCGCACCCCGGCGATGGCGGTGAGGACCTCGCCGGCCTGCGCGGGCACGTGCGCGAGCACCTCCTCGGACGCGCTCGTCGGGACCGTCGCCTCGAGGCCGTCGCCCCGGTCCATCCCGAGCGGATCGTGCTCGCCGCCCGCGAAGGGGTCGGCCTCGATCCAGCCGGGGATCCCTCCGTCCTGCGCCGCGGCGGGTGCCGCCAGCGACGCGAGGAGCGCGAGAATGAGGCCCGAGCGGCGCATGTTCGTGGGCATGGGTGCCGAGAGGACAGCGCGGCGCAGCGCGCGTTCCCACGCAAGATGACGCGGCAGAGCTAGAAACTGCCAGGGCAGGTGGTTATGCTCCGGCCGGTCTGCCGAAGTTTTCCGGGGGTGGTGATCGACTGGGGCCGCGGAGCGGCGAAGGAGAGCGACTCGATGGGGATCATGGACTTCATCAGGACCGGCACGAAGGAGATGATGATCGCTCGCCCGGACGCGGCGAAGCATCACATCGTCTACAAGCACCCCGAGCAGACGATCCCCATGTTCTCGCAGCTCACCGTCGACGCGGACGACGCGGCGGTGTTCTTCCGCGACGGCTCGCTGGTCGGCGTGCTGCGGACCGCGGGGGCCGGGCAGCGCCACACGCTGAGCACCGGGAACATCCCCTTCCTGTCGAACCTCGTCGACTCGTTCACGGGCGGCAACATCTTCGTCACCGATCTCTACTTCGTGACGATGCGCCCGTTCCGCGGCGCGCGCTTCGGCGGCGCGATGCCGCCCATCAAGGATCCGGAGCTCGAGATCACGCTGACGCCGCGCATCTTCGGCGAGTACTCCTGGCAGATCACCGCGCCCGACCGCTTCATCGTCGGCTACCACGGCCTCGGCGGCCAGCAGTCGAACGAGCAGGTCGAGCGCTGGATCACGACCAAGTTCATGAACGCGGTCAAGCGCAGCGTGCCGCAGTTCATCATCCGGCAGAAGATCGAGGTGCAGGCGCTGGCCGCGTACCACGACGAGATCGGCCAGATGTTCATGCAGAAGTGCGAGGACCTCTCGGACATCGGCGTGCAGTTCCGGGAGCTCGGGGACTTCTCGATCAACTTCGACGACGACGACCAGAAGCGCCTCGAGGAGGCCCAGGCGCGCTACGCGGACCTGAAGGTCAAGAAGCGCGCGAAGGACGAGCTCGGCGGCGGCAACTACATGAACTACGCCGCGGGCGAGGCGATGCTCGGCGCCGGCGCCGGCATGGCCAAGGGCGGAGGCGAGGGCGGCGGCGCGCTGCAGGGCGGGGCGGGGCTCGGCATGGGCTTCGCGATGGCCCAGATGTTCCAGCAGAACGTGCAGGGGCAGCACCCGCAGCAGCAGGGCTACCCGCAGCAGCAGGGCTACCCCCAGCAGGGTTATCCGCAGCAGGGCTATCCGCAGCAGCCGCCTCAGCAGGCGCCGCAGGCGGCAGGCGGCATGATCGCGTGCCCGTCGTGCAGCGCGACGGTTCCCCCGGGGAAGTTCTGCGCGGAGTGCGGCGGATCGCTCGCGCCGCCTCAGCCCAAGCCCTGTCCCGCGTGCAACACGGTGGCGGCGCCGGGCGCGAAGTTCTGCGCGAACTGCGGCACGAGCATGAAGGGCTGACGAGGAACGTGTGAGCTTCGGCGTGCTCAGAGCGGTGCTCGCGCTGGCCATGGTGCTCGCGCTCGGCCACTCGCGGAGCTGCGGCTTCACGCCGGACGAGGGCAAGGACGAGGGCGAGCCCTGCACGCGCACCAGCGAGTGCAGGGGCTCGCTCGAGTGCCGCGGCGGTGTCTGCATGAGCGAGAGCACCGAGCCCGACGCCTCGATCCCGAGGTACGACGCTTCGCAGCCGCGCGACGCGGCGACCTCGTCCGATGCGTCGACGGTCGATGGATCGGCGGCCGATGGATCGACGGTCGATGGGTCGGCCGCCGATGGGTCGGCCGCCGATGGCTCGGCGCCCGATGCCGCAGGCGACGCGAGCCCCTGAGCCCCTCTGAGCTTGCGCCAAGCTTTCGCGAGCCCGTACACTCGGAGCGTCCGATGCGCATGTGCCCGCAATGCGGTACGCGGTTCGAGGAACCGACTCAGTACTGCCCGAACGACGGCAGCCAGACCTACGAGGCGGCGCAGAACCAGGCGCCGCCTGCCGATCCGATGATCGGCCGCGTCGTCGACGGGCGCTACCGCATCGAGCAGAAGATCGGCGAGGGCGGCATGGGCATGGTCTACATGGCCACCCACACCACCCTGCAGAAGAAGCTCGCGCTCAAGGTCCTGCGCGGCGACAACTCGCGCGACTCGGACGTCGTGCAGCGCTTCATGCAGGAGGCCCAGGCGGCCACCAGCATCGGCCACGCGAACATCATCGACATCTCGGACTTCGGCCGGCTCTCCGACGGCTCCGTCTACTTCGTGATGGAGTACCTCGACGGGACGTCGCTCTCCGACATGATCAAGCGCGGCGGGTCGGTGGCGATGCACGAGGCCATCCACATCGTGCGCCAGATCGCGTCGGCGCTCGAGGCGGCCCACGCCCGCGGCATCGTCCATCGCGACCTCAAGCCGGACAACATCTTCGTCATCCGCCAGGGCAACGATCACCGCTTCGTGAAGGTGCTCGACTTCGGCGTCGCGAAGGTCGGCGGCGCGGCGAGCAAGCTGACGAAGACCGGCATGGTCTTCGGCACGCCGCACTACATGTCGCCCGAGCAGGCCGCTGGCCACAGCGTCGATCAGCGCACCGACATCTACGCGGTCGGCGTGATCATGTACGAGATGTTCAGCGGCAAGGTGCCGTTCGATGCGGACACCTTCATGGGCATCCTCTCGAAGCACATGTTCCAGCCGCCCGAGCGGCCGACCGATCTGCAGGGGCAGTCGCTCGGGCCGCTCGAGGCGGTGATCCTCCGCTCGCTCGAGAAGAACCCCGATCATCGCTACCTCTCGATGGCCGAGCTCCTCGCCGATCTCGACACCATCGCCGCGGGCGGCACCGTCCACGTGGGAGGCAGGCCCGGCGTCGCGCCGCCCGCGAACCTCGCGGGGGCGTTCAATCCGATGCGCCCCGCGGCTCCGGCGGTGGTCGCGACCGAGCCCAAGAGCGGCGGCGGGTTCATGCTCGTGGCCATGGCGATCGTCGCGCTCTTGGTGGTGGGCGGCGGCGTCGGCGTCGCGGTCTTCTTCATCACTGGCGACGACGAGGGGCTCGCGCTCGCCCAGGAGCCTCGCGCCGCTGCGCCGAGCGGCGACCGAGCCTCCCCTCCGACCGAGCCGGCCGAGGCGCCCGCGCCCAATCCCCAGGTGCCCACCAGCCAGGCGCCGGCCGGCCAGCCCGTCCAGGTGCCGACG
>JAEZBP010000661.1 GCA_023427125.1 Pseudomonadota bacterium
GACTCAGCCCGAAGCTTCATGGCGGAGCCGGCGCCGCGTCGAGCGGGCCTGCCCGGCTGGCCAGCATCCGCGGCAGCCCCATCGAAGCGGACGGCGCCGGGAGCCGAGCCGAAGGCGAGGCCCCGGCCCTGACAGAAGAGCCGAAGAACCAGCCAGAAGAACCAGCCAGAAGAACCAGCCAGCTAAGGCGTGAGCACCCAGACGAGCCAGCCAGCCGTCACCAGCCGCACCACGAACACGAACGCCACCGCGCGGAACGCCGACGTCCCCGACTCGGCCCGACTCTTCCAGAGCCCGATCGCCGTCGGCGCGTTGAGGAAGCCCACCACCACGATGAGCCCGGCGAGCGCAGCGCGCTGCAGACTCGGCTCGATCCCGCCGCGCCCGAGCAGCACGAACGCCATCACCATCACAACCCACGTCAGCTGGGAGAGCCGTCGCGCCAGCCGCGGATCGTCGAGCCAGCTCGGTCGTTCGCTCACGCCGCGAAGGCTGGCACGGTGGGCTGGCGCGCGCATTCGCGCGCGCGGCCGAGCGGAGCGGCCTTGCCGTCCGGTCGGTGCTTCCCGTCCCCGGTGTCCGGCGAACGGGCAACCGCTCCGCTCGGCGTCCCCACACCGGAGCGGTTGTGCGACAGCCTTTCACAAGGCGGCCTGCACCTGCAGCCGGACCTGCTCGACCGCATCGTCGAGATCGCCGCCCGACCAGAGGTGCATGTAGTCGAGCTGCAGCTTCAGCGAGTGCCGGAGGAAGTAGTAGCTCAGCCCTCCGCCGAGCTCCCCGCGCTCCTCGGCGCTCGTCTCTGCGCTCTCGCCGAGCGGGTGGATCATCGCGACGCGCGCGGCGACCTCGAGATCGACGCCCGGCAGCAAGAAGCCGACCTGCGCCAGCCAGCCGAGCGCGTTGCGCGGCGGCGTGATCGGCAGCGGCTCACCCATGGCGTCGACCGCGATGCCGGGGTTGCGCCAACCCTCGCGCCAGATCATCGAGCCGAAGACGCTGAGCCCGAGCCACTTGAAGACCACGTCGGCCGTCGCCGTGTGCGAGTCGGTGGTCCCTCCGTCCTGGGCCCGCGGCCGGCGCGCGGCGCGCAAGGCGGGCGCGTCGTCGAGGAACGCGTAGGCGCCGCCGACGGCCAGCCGCGGCACCGCGCTCCGCGAGAGATCCGCCTGCTCGTCGTTGTCGAAGAGGCCGAGCGGGAAGACCTCCACCCGCGCGAAATAGAAGAACCCGAGGTCGCCGCCGAAGCCCGCGTCGCGCCCCTCCCCCGCCGCGATGCCCGCGTAGTAGCGCAGGAGCCCGAGGCCCAGGAAGTCCTTCGAGCGCAGGTCGACGCCGAGGTCGCGATCGAGGCTCAGCTCGCCGTTGACGATCGAGCGATCGACGAGCTGCAGATCGCCCGACGAGTTGATGCGCTCCAGGCTGAACGGGAGCTTGTACTGGCCGACCCGGACGCTGAGATCGCGCAGGTGCGTGAAGTCGAGGTAGTAGTCGCGGAGCGGCGTGAAGGTGGGCCCGACGCCCGGCTGCCAGTCCATGTCGCGCGGCGCGAGCGCGAGCTGCAGCGTGAAGCGGTTGTGAGGGCCGAAGACGTAGCCGCTGAAGACCAGGCGCGCGCGCCGCACCATGAAGGTCACGTCGGTGCGGCCCTCGTCGATGAAGAGATCGCCGGGGGCGCCCTCGGGCTCCTCGGGGTAGGTGAGCTCCGCGCGGATCTGGCCGCGCGCGCGGATCGTCAGCCCAAACTGCTCGTCCGAGCTCTCGACGACGAGGCCCTCGCCCTGCTCGAACCTCGCCTCGACGCCCACCGGCGCGGCGTCCTCCTCCTGCGCCGCGGCCTCCGAGGCCGTGAGCGCGGCGAACATGACGACCAGCGAGCGAAGCCTCATGACGCGCTCCCTTTGCTATGAAACGCCGCGCGTCGCAACGCCCCGCCCCACGACGTTCAGGCGCCGTTCAGGCCCCGCGGAAGCGCGCGCGGCTCCGGCTGCGGATGACCATCGCGACGAAGTTGAGCGCGAACGTCAGCACCAAGAGGACGAGCACCGTCCCGAAGAGCGAGGGCTGCGCCGCGTCGACGTCGGGCGACTGCGTCGAGAGCGCGTAGACGTGGTAGCCGAGGTGCATGAACATGTCGCGCATGTCGGTCGGCAGGTAGGGCAGGAAGTTCGCCGCGCCGGTGAAGATGATCGGCGCGACCTCGCCCGCGCCGCGGCTGATCGCGAGGATGATCCCGGTGAGGATGCCGCCCGTCGCGTTCGGGAGGATCACCCGGAAGACGGTCTGGAAGCGGGTCGCCCCGAGGCCGAGGGCGGCGTCGCGCAGCTCCTTCGGCACCGTGCGCAGCGCCTCCTCGGTCGTGACGATGACGACCGGCAGTGTGAGCACCGCCAGGGTGAGCGACGACCAGATCACCGCGGGCTTGCCCCACACCGGCGTCGTGGAGTCGTAGAAGGCCGAGTCGATCCCGCCGCCGATGAAGAGCACGAAGAAGCCGAGCCCGAAGAGCCCGAAGACGATCGAGGGGACGCCGGCCAGGTTCACGACCGCGGCGCGCACCAGCGCGGCGAGGCGCGAGCGGCGGTGCGCGAACTCGGAGAGGTAGATCCCCGTCGCGACCCCGACCGGGACCACCGCCACCGTCATCAGGATCGTCATGAGCACGGTCCCGTAGATCGCCGGCCAGATGCCGCCGCCCGTCATGTCGCTCGAGGGCGAGCTCGTGAGGAACTCGCCGCTGATCCGCGGCGCGCCGAACCACACGACCTGCGCCAGGACGATCGCCATCAAGGCGAGCACGAGCAGCACGGCGAGCCCGGTGGCGCCGGCCAAGAGCCAGTCGTTCCGCGTGTACTTCATGGCGGCCCTACTTGGTCTCCGCGGTGAGGTGGCGGTGCAGCCGGTCGACGAGGATCGCGCCCGTCCGGTTGACGGCGAACGTCACGAGGAAGAGCAGCGCGCCGAGCAGGAAGAGCACCCGCCAGTGCGCGTCGCCGCGCGCCACCTCGCCGAGCTCGGCGGCGATCGTGGCGGTGACGGTGCGCACGCTCGAGGAGGGATCGAAGAGCTCCATCACCGCGGCGTTGCCCGACGCCATCAGGACGATCATCGTCTCGCCGATCGCGCGGCCGAAGCCGAGGATCACCGCCGCCGCGATGCCGGGCAGCGCGGCGGGCAGCACGACCCGCAGCGTCGTCTGCCACTTGCGCGCCCCGAGCGCCATCGAGGCGCGCTTGAGCGTGTCCGGCACCGACGAGAGCGCGTCCTCGCTGATCGTGAAGATCATCGGGATAACCGCGAGGCTCATCCCCACCGCCGCCACCGTGGCGTTGAGGCGATAGTCGAAGCCGAAGAGGTCCTTGAGCCAGCTCGCCAGCACCATCAGCGCGAAGAAGCCGAGCACCACCGAGGGGATCGCCGCGAGCAGCTCGATCGCAGGCTTGATCAGCTCGCGCAGCCAGCGCGGCGCGTACTGCGAGACGTAGATCGCGGCGCCGACGCCGACGGGCACGCTGATCGCCATCGTGATCACCGTGACCTTCAGCGTGCCCACGAAGAGCGGCACCATGTTGAGCTTCGGCTGCCCACCGACCGGCTGCCAGACGAAGACCGCCTCGTCGTAGCCGCGCCACTCGCGCGGCGAGAAGAGCGCCGAGAGCCCGCCGATCTCCTCGAGCGCCTCGCGATCCCAGAAGAGCGGCAGCGCCTCCTTCACGATGAACGCGAAGATCAGCACGATCGCGGCGATGGCGACGAAGGCGAGGAGCGCGATGAGGCGCTCGGCGAGCAGATGGGACAGCGGCGTCTTGAAGCCGCCGAGCCGCGGACGCTCGCTGCTCATCGCGCCTCCCGAGCGAGCTCGAGCTCCGGCAGCGGATAGAAGCCGGCCTCCTCGACCAGCGCCTGGCCCTCCGGCGAGAGCACCCACGCGATGAGATCGGCGGCGAGGCCGGTCGGCTCGTCGGCGGTGTAGAGGAAGAGGTAGCGCGCGAGCGGATAGGCGCCCGAGGTGGCGTTCTCCATCGTCGGCGCGACGGGCGGCTCGTCTCCTTCCGCCACCGGCACGGTGCGCACGCCGCGCCCGAAGCCGATGCCGCCGTAGCCGATCGCGCCGCGATCCTGGCTCACCGCGTTGATCACCGCCGCGGTGCCGGGCAGCGTCTGGGCCTCGGCCGCGAAGTCGAGCTCGTCGAGGACGTGCTCCTTGAAGTAGGCGTAGGTGCCGGAGTTGTTCTCGCGGCTGTAGAGGATGATGCGCAGGTCGGGCCCGCCGAACGCGGACCAGCGCTGGGCCTGGCCACGGTAGATCCGGTGCAGATCCGAGATGGAGAGGGAGCGGACCGGGTTGCTCTCGTGCACGTAGACCGCGAGCGCGTCGAGCGCGACGCGGGTCTCGTGCACCTCGCCGCCGTGCAGCTCGGCGATCGTGCGGCGCTCCGAGTCCTTGATGCTCCGGCTCGCCGTGGCGATGTCGGCGGTGCCGTTGATCAGCGCCGCGATGCCCGTCCCGGAGCCTCCGCCCGACACCTGGATGATCGCCCCCGGATGCGCGCGCATGTACGCCTCGGCCCACCGCTGCGCGAGGATCACCATCGTGTCCGAGCCCTTGATGGTCAGCGTGCCCGCGGTACCGCCGCCGGAGCCGCTCGATGGCGCCTCGCCGTGACGCCCGCTGCAGCCCGCGAGCACCATCGTGGCGAGCAGGAGCATCGAGATCGCCGTTCGCGTGCCGCGCGCCTTCACCGTCGACTGCCTCCGCCGTCCGCCGTCCGCGGCTGACGGGGACGTAGACCGCGAATGTGACAGCCGTGTGAACGACGCGTCGCACCACGGTGCCGTCGGGATCGGCGAGGAGCCGGGACCGGTCTCTCACCGGGCTGGGCGCATGGCGGTGGCAAATAGGCCTCGCTTCGTGGTAGCGAGTGTCCGTGCCTCGGCCGCGCCTGGCTCGAATGTGGTGGCTCTTGGTGCTCTGCTTCGCTGCGCTGGCCTCCGGCGCGCGCGCGCAGGACGGTGACGCGGGCGTGCCGGACGCGTCGGAGGCACCGGATGAGCCTCCGAGGCCGCGCGTCACGCCGCCCCGGCTGATCGAGTCGCCGGAGGTCACGCTCCCCGAGGGCGCCGAGCCGCTGCCGCCCGACGCGTCGGTCGGCTTGCTCATCACGATCGCGGCCGACGGAACGGTGCAGGAGGCGCGCGTCGTCGAGGCGCTGCGCGAGGACGTCGACGCGCTCGTGCTCGACGCGGCCCAGCGCATGCGCTTCGAGCCGGCGACCCGCGACGGCGCGCCGATCCCCGCCCGCGTGACCTTCCGCTACCGCATCACGCCGCCCGCACCGCCGGAGCCCACCGAGGCCGAGCAGGAGCCCGGGGAGCAGGAGCCCGAGGAGACTCCCGAGCCGCCGGAGATCGAGCCGACCGAGGTCGAGGTCGATCCCGACATCACGCCGCTCGGCGTCACCGCGGAGATCGATCGCCCCGAGCCCGGCGCGGCCGCGCGCATCACGCTGCAGGCCGAGGAGCTGACCACCGTCCCCGGCACGTTCGGCGAGCCGCTCCGGGTCGTCGCCACGCTGCCCGGCGTGTCGCGCTCGCCCTTCGGCCTCGGCTTCTTCCTCGTGCGCGGCGCGAACTTCCAGAACACCGGCTTCATGGTCGACGGCTTCCCGGTGCCGCTGCTCTACCACCTCGGCGCCGGGCCCGCGGTGATCAGCTCGCGCCTCGTCGAGCGCCTCCACTTCTATCCGGGCGGCTACCCCGCGATGTACGGCCGCTTCAGCGCCGGCGTCGTCGCGCTCGAGACCGCACCACCGCCCACCGACAGCATCCGCGGCGAGCTCGAGGTCGATCTGTTCCGGGCGAGCGCGCTCGCCGTCATCCCTTTCGACAATGGCCGGGGCTCGGTCGCCGCCTCGTTCCGTCGCAGCTACTACGAGCTCTTGCTCCCGCTGGTCGCGCCGGGGGTCAACCTCTCCTACACCGACTACCAGATCCGCGGCGACTACCGGGTCGACAACCGGATGTCGCTGAGCCTCTTCTTCTTCGGGTCGGACGACTCCTTCGATCAGTCCGGCGCGCTCGGCGGCGGCGTCGCATCGGAGGGCGTGCAGACCGGCCTCGGCTACGACTTCCAGCGGCTGATCGCCCGCATCAACCTGCGCCTGCCCGGCAACGCCAAGGTCTCGATCGCCGGGATGGTCGGCCGCGACGGAAACACGATCCGGAGCTCACAGCCGGGCACCGACGATCTGACGATCGCCATCCAGAACAGCATCGCCGCGTTCCGGCTCGACGGGGAGATCCCCTGGACCCCCGAGCTGCAGACGAACTTCGGCTTCGACATCAACGCGTCGCTCTTCGACGTCAACGCGACGGCGTTCGTGCCCCCCGGCCTCGGCGAGTATCCGCGGCCGCGCTTCACGCCGCAGGCCGCGCAGGTCAATCCCAGCGCCGTGCGCGCGCTCGGCGCGTTCTATCTCGACCAGGTGATCCGCCTCGGCACCCTGCAGATCAGCGCGGCGGGGCGCTTCGACTACATGCGCTACGGGGACGTCTCGGACGTCTTCCCGGACCCGCGCCTCGTGCTCCGCTGGCAGGTCGTCCCGGAGCTCTTGCTCAAGGGCGCCACCGGTCTCTTCAGCCAGCCGCCCGTCGCGTTCCAGATCGTCCGCACAGGCGGCAACCCGGCGCTCCGCCCCGAGCGCGCCTGGCAGAGCAGCGTCGGCGCGGAGCTGATGCTCCCCGAGCGGGTCGAGGTCCAGACGACCTTCCACTACACGCAGTTCTTCGATCTCGTCGAGCAGGTGAGCCGCGTCGGTGCCGGCGACTCCGGGCTCCAGCGCAGCTTCTTCGCCAACGAGGGCGAGGGGCGCGCGTACGGGCTCGAGCTCCTCGTGCGCCGCCGCATCGAGCAGGGGCTCTACGGTTGGTTGAGCTACACGCTGAGCCGGAGCGAGCGTCTGAACGGGCAGGTGTGGGAGCCCTTCGCGTTCGATCAGACCCACATCCTGAACCTCGCGGCGAGCTACGCGGTCGACGGCTGGCGCTTCGGCGTCGCGTTCCAGCTCGCGAGCGGCCGGCCGATCGACACCCTCGTCCCCGTCGCCACCGCCGTCCCTGCGACCTACGACGCCGACGGGGATCGGTACGTCGCCACGTTCGCCGATCGCGGCGAGCGCCTCCCGGTCTTCCATCGCCTCGACATCCGGATCGATCGGGACTTCACCATCGGACCGATCAAGGGCTCGGTCTACCTCGACATCCAGAACATCTACAACTCACCCAACACCGAGGGCACGCTGTACTCGTTCCAATACGCGCAGAACCAGTCGCTCCCCGGCCTGCCCATCCTGCCCACCATCGGAGTCCGCGGGAGGATCGATTGAAGCGCCTCCTCGCGCTCGCGCTGGCGCTCACGCTGAGCGGCTGCCTCTCGATCGACTTCGATCCGCCGCACGTGGTGCAGACGCCGCGCATCCTCGGGATCTCGGCGGACCCTCCGGAGATCGCGTTCGGACAGGACGTGCTCTTCGAGGCGCTCCTCGTGGACGAGGACGGGAGCGACCTCGCGACCGCGCCGGGCGTCGAGCTGCGCTTCATGGCCTGTGTGAGCCTGCGCGCCATCGTGAGCGCCGCCGGGCTCGGCTCGGGCGGCCAGACCGACAACTGCAGCGAAGGCGGCGACGACCTCGTGCGCCTCGAGACGGGAGGCGATCTCCCGCCCGGCGCCGCGAGGCTGCCGGCGAGCGCGCTGCTCCGGCTCGCCGAGGGTCTCTCGATGGGCGGAGAGCCGCCGCCGGGCGAGCAAGCGCTCGATCCCGAGCTCGCCCAGACCCTGGCGGCGGTGATCGCGCTGGTGGGTGTCCCGCTCCGCCTGCGGCTGGAGGTGTGGCGCAACGGTGAGCAGATCCTGGTCGGCACCAAGCGCTTCGCGATCACCCAGCGCGCGATGCCGACGACCAACCCGCCGCCGCCGCGCTTCCGCGTGGGCGAGACCTGGCTCAGCGCGCGCGACGGCGACGATCCCCACCTCTGCGTGCCCGAAGCGGAGGAGGCCGTCGTCGAGGCGGGCGCCGAGATCACGATCACGCCCGACGAGGACGAAGAGACGTGGATCGAGACCTATCCGGCGATCGATCTCAGCGCCGGGCTCGTGACCAACGAGGAGAGCGCGTACTACTCGTGGTTCTCGACGGGCAGCGCATTCTCGGCCGACGTCACGCAGCGCCCGCTCCGCGAGGTCACGTGGACCGCGCCCGAGGAGCCCGGCACCTATCCGATCTGGCTCGTCGTTCGCGACGGCCACCTCGGCGCGCGCTGGTGCCGCGCCGACGTTACCGTCCGCTGAGCGAGATCGCGCGCGCG
>JAEZBP010000729.1 GCA_023427125.1 Pseudomonadota bacterium
GGACGTGAACCCTTCCCCCCTCGGAACGCCGAGCGGAGCGGCTCCACGGACACCGGGGACGGGGAGCGCCGACCGGTCAGGTAAACCGCGGAGCTCGGCCCGCGCGCCAAACAACTCAGAGCGTGAATCTTTCCCGCCCGTACGTGGAACGCCGAGCGGAGCGGTTCCGGCTGACTGGACACCGGGGATGCGAAGCGCCAGCGGGTCGGCGGCGAGGAGCGCGGCCCGCGCGCTCGCGAAGCGCGCGCAGAGCCAGCTCAGTCGGCGAAGTCGACGCCCCCCGGCACACGGACCGGATGGGTGAAGAGCCAGAGGGAGGCGCCCACGATGATCATCGGTGCCTTGTCAGGCCGAATCCAGCGCCGGCCTACTGTCGCGACCGCCTCCGCGTCCAGCTCGGCGCCGCGCGCGAAGGTGTCGGCGATCGAGCTCGGTGGCTGGCCCGCGAGGAACGCAGCCGCGAGCGCGCGCCCGAGGCCCGTGCTCGTCTCGAGCGCCGCGGCGAGCTCCGCCAGCTCGACGCTCCTCGCGATCTCGAGCTCCTCGGCCTCGATGCGCGAGGCGTCCGAGAGCCGCGCCAGCTCGGCGACGATCGCGGACGCCGCGCTCGACGCCGACGCCACCGGGACCACCACCGCGATCTGCAGGATGGAGTGGTCGACGCGATCCGAGACGTCGGTCATGACGCCGTACGCATCGCCGCGAGTCTCTCGCAGGCGGAGGTTCAAGCCCGAGCTGAACATGCCGCCCGCGAGCCGCGCGAAGAGGCGGAACGCCGCGTAGTCCTCGTGCTCGATGGGTGGGCCGCGCTCGATCAGCCGGACGAGCGCGCTCGGCTCGTCGCGCGTGCCGTGGATCCGGAGCCGCGTCGCCGGATCCGAGAAGGTGGGGGAGGCTCGCTCTCGGCTCGTGGCGAGCTCGGCTCGGACGAACGACGAGAAGCGCTGCCGCACCGCCTGTCCGACCGTGGCCGCGTCGACGTCGCCAACGATGACGAGCGCGCTCCGCGCCGGGACCAGCAGCGAGGCGAGCTGGCGGCGTGCCCGCGCCTCGTCGATCCGCTCGATCACGCGCGGCCGCATGCGCATGCGCCGTACCCGATCGTGTCCCTCGCCATAGAGCCGCGTGAAGAGGTCCTCCTCGGGAGTGACGCCGCGGCGCAAGCGTTGGTCGTGGGTGAAGCGCGCCCGCCCCAGGACCGCCGCGCGCGCGTGAGCGAAGCGCTCGCCGGTGAGCGCGCGGCCTTCGAGCACGCCGGCATAGCGCACGAGCACGCCGTCGAGCTCGGCGGGGACGATTCGGGAGGTCAGGACCAGCCCTCGCTCACTGACGCGCGCCGTGTCCTCCTCGGTCGCGGGCTCGAGATCCTCGGCCGTTAGGTCGCCTCCGAGCGCGATCTCGATCAGGGCATCGAGCTCGACCGACGCATCGCTCGTACTTCCGCGGCCCACGAGCGCCGCGTACACCACGGGCACCGCGTGCTGCTCTGCGATCTGGACGCTCAGGCCGCTCGGCAGCGTGAAGCTCACGATCGACGGAGGCTCGGGCGCTGCGAGCCTCGCGTGATCGTCGCTCGGCGTCGGGAGCGGACCCACCCAGCTTCGCGCCGCCGCGGGGAGCGGGAGCGGAGCACGCGAGGACCCACAGGCCACCAGGAGGAGCGCGACGAGCACCGCGCGCGTCACGGCGTCGCCTCGCGCACGAGCACGTCGCTCACGATGCGGCCCTCGGCCGGCGCGTCGTGCCGCCCTGCGATCGACACGACGAGCCGCTCGTCCCGAGGGAGCCAGCGTCGCGCTGCCTCCTGGACCCCTGCGGCGGTGACAGCGTCGTAGCGCGCGAGGTTCGTGGAGAGGTCGTAGACGCCGCCGGGAAACGCCGGCGGGCGCGCGGCGTTTCGGAGCGCGCGGGTCAGCGAGCTCTCCATCGTCAGCAGCTCCCGCTGCCTCCATCGCTCCCGCCCCGCGATCACTCGACGCTCGTCCATCCCGTCGCGCCGGAGCTGGTCGACCTCGTGGTTGAGCGCCACGAGGGGAGCCAGGGTGCCGGAGCGCCGCGCGACGCTGATGCACGCGCGAAACGTGGACGCGAGAAACCCGCTCGCCTGAACGATGTCGATCTCGCGGACGTCGTCGGTCTCGGCGCGCCACTCGGTGAGGCGCCGGGTCAGCTCGCTCGCGACGAGGTCGAGCTCCGCGTCCCCGTCGGCGCCCCACGGCGGCGTCGGCCAGATCACGCAGAGCAGATCGTCCGCGCGCCGCGCCTCGGCGAGGATCCTGCGCTCCGCGTCGATGCGCACGGGCGCGGGTGGGTGGTGGCGCTCGGCAGCTGGGATCGCGCCTCGCCGGAGCGGGCCGAAGTAGCGCTCGATCCAGTCGCGCGCCTCCTCGGGATCGAAGCCTCCCGAGAGCGAGAGCGTCAGGCGATCGGGCATGTAGTGGCGCTGGAAGAACCAGCGCACGTCGTCGACGCGCGCGGCATGCACGTCGCTCGCGTGCTCTCTCGCCGAGCCGTAAGGATGGGTGGCGGGGTAGAGCACGCCGCGGACGAGCTCCCACACCGCCTCGCGCCGGAGATCACGGAGCTCACGCTCGCGGTCGAGGACGCGTTGCTGCTCGGCGAGCCCGCGCGCGTCGAGGCCGTCGAGGCCATGCGCGAAGCGCTCGGCCTCCAGCCACAGCGTGCGCTCGAGCCGAGCGCTCGGGACGACCTCGTGGTAGCGCGTCCAGTCGTCGCTGGTCTGGGCGTTGATCTCCGACGCGCCGAGCCGCTCGAGCCGCGTGACGAGCTCGCCGGGAGCCGCCGGCGTGCCCTGGAAGAGGAGGTGCTCGGTCAGGTGCGCGAGGCCGCTCCACCCCGCGGGCTGGTCGCACCGCCCTGCTTCGACCGAGACCACGACCGCGACTGAGCGGCGCGACGGCATCGGGTCGAGCACGACGAAGAGGCCGTTGGGCAGGAAGTAGCGCGCGGGCGGGCCGACGGCCGCACCGGGTGAGGGCGCGAGGGCGAGCGCGAGGAGGATCAGGGGGAGGGCGAGTCGCAGCCGGCGCACCGCCGGTACCTACCATGCCTCTCGCGCCCCTCTCGATGCCCGATCGAGCGGGCCCTTGCGGGGCCGTCCACTACTCGAGCTCGCGCAGCCGATCGATGAAGTCCTCGGCTGAGCTCGACTCGCCGGCGACCTCGAGGATCCGCTCCGCCTCGCTCGGGCCAGCGCAGCCCGACTGGCGGAGCAGCGCCGCGTGGGCCTGCGCGATCGCGTCGTACATCGCGTCGCCGCGCCACGCGCGGAGCTTGACGAGGCGATCGTCGGGCGTCGTGCTCGCCGGGACGTACGCGCCGAGGCGCGCCGTGCCTTCCCACACCAGGGTGAAGCGGCTGAACGTGGCGCGGCCCTCGTCCGTGACGCCCTCGTCGATCGATCGCTGCCAGAGCGCTCGGGCGCCCGCCTCGACGCCGGCGCCGGTGCGCTCGACGACCGGCGGCGCCTCGCGGTCGAAGGTGTCGCGGTAGATCAGCGCCCACTCATCGTCTTCGTCCGGACCGTCCGCGGTGAGCGGGGCGAGCGCGAGCACCACGCCGACCACGCCGGCCATGACGAGGGGGACGCGCCAGCGCGCGATGAGGATCGGCGCGGCGCGCCGGAGAAGAGAGCCCCACCCGTTTCGGTGCATGACGATAGGGTAGAGGCTCCTCCGGGGCGCGGCTCCCGGCGATCGGGGCTATGCGGCCAGCAGCTCGCGGGTACGCGACTCCCAGCGGCCGTTGAACAGGTCAGCGCGGAGCGCGGCCATGTGCCCGGCGCCTTCGGGCGACCACCGCAT
>JAEZBP010000122.1 GCA_023427125.1 Pseudomonadota bacterium
TGACCGAGCTCGTCGACCTGCTTGCGGCTGAGCGGGTGCGCGGCCGGCACGCGCATGGCCTTCACGATCTCCTCGGGGAGATCGACGCGGTACTGGCCGCTCGCGAACTTCTGCGCGATGGGCTCGAGCAGGCCGATGCCGCCGCCGCCGTGCGCGACGACCAGCTCGGTCAGATCGGTGTGCGGCAGGCCGAAGCGCAGGTCGGGCTTGTCGTTGCCGTAGAGCCGCATCGACTCCTCGAAGCGCATCCGCGGGAACTCGCCCGTCGGGTACTGCTCGCGGAGATCGACGCCGAGCACCTCCTTCCAGAGGCGCATGATCAGCCCCTCGCAGATGGCGAAGACGTCGTCCTGGTTGACGAAGCTCATCTCCACGTCGATCTGCGTGAACTCGGGCTGCCGGTCGCCGCGCAGGTCCTCGTCGCGGAAGCAGCGCACGATCTGGAAGTAGCGGTCGTAGCCCGCGACCATCAGGAGCTGCTTGAAGAGCTGCGGGCTCTCGGCCAGCGCGTAGAACTTGCCGGGGTGCAGGCGCGAGGGGACGAGGAAGTTCCGCGCGCCGCCGGGCGTGTACTTCACCAGGAACGGCGTCTCGATCTCGAGGAAGCCGCTCTCGGCGAAGTGGTTGCGGGTGTGGTGGTAGATCTGCGCGCGCATCTTCAGGTTGCGCGAGAGCTGCGGGCGGCGGAGGTCGAGGTAGCGGTGGGCGAGGCGCGTCTCCTCGAGCGCGTTCGTCTCGTCCGAGATCGTGAAGACCGGCGGCTCCGCCGAGTTCAGGATCGCGATCTCGAGGCCGAGCACCTCGACCTCGCCGGTCGGGACGCGCTTGTTGCGCTGCTCGCCGCGATCGCGGACCCGCCCGCGCACCCCGAGCACGTACTCGGAGCGGCAGCCCGCCGCGATCTCGAAGGCCTCGGGCGCGACCGAGCGGTCGAAGGTGACCTGGGTGACGCCATCGCGATCGCGCAGATCGATGAACACGACGCCGCCCCGGTCGTGCTGCCGCTGCACCCAGCCCATCAGCACGACCTCGGAGTCGACGTCGGAAAGCCGCAGCTCGCCGCAGGAGTGCGTACGCTTCAGCTCATCGACGAATCGCGCCACGACCGAACCTCCAGTCTGCGCGCGTGCCTACGACGCGCGGACCGGCGGTTCTAGCAGGGAACGCGGTCCCGCGCTTTCAGGGACGGCGGCCGAAGAGCAGGCGGCTGCCGAAGCAGGCGGCGGCCATCGGGCCGACGATGAAGACGAGCTGGCCGACGGCGCTCTCGGGCGGCCCAAAGAACGGGAGGCTCCAGATGAAGAGGACGCCGAGCGGGGTCAGCACGGAGCTGATCCACGCGCGGGCCCCCGTCGGCAGGGCCCGCAGCTTGGACCTCAGCAGCATCACGTCGACGCCGACGAGCAGCACGCCGAGGGCCGCGCCGAAGAAGCTCACGAGGAGCATCCCGAGCAGCCAGCTGTCGAAGCGACCGCCGCTCAGCGCGTGCATACCGACGAGCACCGAGCCGAGGGTGGTCAGCCCCCACATGGTGAAGAGCGGACCGAGGAGGGTGGGCTTCAGCCAGTCGCCGTAGGACGTCATGGCCTCTAGTACGACGCATCCCGCGCCGATGTTCCAGTCCCCCCCCGGCAGATTGGCGTCACGGCCCGGTCATGTACTGGGCGAAGATCGACGCGAGCCGCAGGGCCTCGGCCATGCGCTCGGCGTCCTCGAAGCGGTCCTCGGCGCGCTTGGCCAGCGCGGTGAGGATCACCCGGTCCACGTCCGCCGGCAGCTCGCGGCGCCACCGGCTCGGCGGCTCGGGGGGCTTCTCCACGATATCGATCAGGAGCGTGGGGCCCTTCGACGTGAAGGGCTGCCGCCCGGTCAGGAGCTCGTAGAGCAGCACACCGGTCGCGTAGAGGTCGGTGCGATGATCGATCACCCCGTCCTCGTAGAGCTGCTCCGGCGCGAGGTAGCCGACCTTCCCGAGCAGCGTGCCGGGCGCGGTGAGGGTGGAGTCGCTGGCGTCTCCGAACTGGCGCGAGATGCCGAAGTCCAGGATCTTCAGCACCTCTTCGCCGCGGACCCGCGCCAGGAAGAGGTTGGCGGGGCGCAGGTCACGGTGGAGGATCTTCTTCTCGTGGGCGGCGGCCAGGCCGTTCAAGACGGCCTGGCCGATGTCGAGCGCCTCGCTGATGTCGAAGGGCCGGCCGAGGTGGCCCATCCGATGCTCGACCGTCTCGCCCTCGAGGTACTCCATCGCCAGGAACGGCCGCCCATCGTCGAGGCGGCCGACCTCGTAGATCTCGACCACGTTGGGGTGCTCGAGCGAGCCGCCGAGCCGCGCCTCGCGGGCGAAGCGCTTCTCGCCGACCGGATCGGTCGCCGCGAGCACCTTCACCGCGGCCTTGCGCTGGAGCAAGCGATGGAGCGCCGAATAGACGACGCTGTGCTCGCCGGTTCCGATCGGGGGGCCGAGCTCGTACTTGCCGCCGACCCGGGTCCCGGGGGGGAGCGACGCGGGATCGAAGGGAGGTCGCGCCAAAGTCTGCGCAGCATAGTCGACGTCGGGCAGGTGCGCCGCCGTCAGGAGCTCGGTCCTTGAAGGGCCGCGCCCGCACCTCCATCCTGCCCGGGACGTGACTCGCGCCGCGCTGGCCTCGGTCCTCCTCTTCGCCTTCGCGCCCTCCGCCGTGGCGCAGGTCGAGGTGGTGCCCGATCCGCCCGATCCGCCGGCGCGCAGCGACACGATCAGCGACGACGAGCTCCTGCGCTGGGCCTCGAACGAGGTCCGCCTGCACGAGGGCCGCCCGATCGCGCCTCCCCGGCCGCCGATCCCGCCGGCGAGCTACACGATGGGCGCGGAGGCGGTGCTGCCGCACGAGGGGGAGCGCGACGCGGTGCGCCTGCTCGCCGAGCTCGGCGGCGGGGCGGTCGGCGTGCTGGTCGGAGGCGGCGTCGCCGCGCTCGTGGTCTGGAGCGCGGTCGAGGCGCGCGCGAACCCCGACTGGATGATGGTGGCGGTGGGCACCGGCGCGACGATCGGCGCCTTCGCGATCACCGGCGGCGTCGTGATCGCCGGCGAAGCGGCGGGCGGCCGAGGGACCTTCGGCGACGCGTTCATCGGGCAGCTCGTCGGCAGCGTGGCCGCGCTCCCGCTCGTGA
>JAEZBP010000917.1 GCA_023427125.1 Pseudomonadota bacterium
GCCATCGACCGCTCCGCCTGCTCGAGCGCGCGCTCATCGCCGCGCTCGGCCAGCGCGCGTGCAGAGAGCGCGAGCGCCCACGCCTCGAGCCCCGGCGAGACCCGCAAGAGCTCCGCCGCCTCGCGCGCCGCCTCGAGCTCCTTCTCCGCATCACCGTCCAGCCGCTCGAGCGCCGCGAGGTGCGCGAGCGCCCAGCCGGCCAGGCGCGGGTTGCCCACGGCGCGGCACTCGGCGATCGCGTCCGCGAGCACCCTCCGCGCTTCGCTCCGCGCGCCCGGCCGATGCGTGAGGATGTAGCCGAGGTTGACCTTGCCGTAGGTGATCGCCTGCTGCGCGCCCATCTCCACGCAGCGCGCGAGGTTCTCGCGGCAGACGCGCTCGGCCTCCTCGAAGTCGCCGAGCTCCGCGTGGCACCAGGCCACCGTGGTCCGCTCGAGCGAGACGTTGCGCACGTCGCCGGCCCGCTCGAAGGCGTCCACCGCGCGCGTCAGATGACCCAGGAACGTGCTCACGTCGCCGACCATCGCCGCGCGCACGCCGCGCACGTGGTGGACCTGCCCGAGCGTCATCGCGTCGATCGCGCGCTCGTCCGCCGCCAGCGCGGCGATGCGCGAGAGCACGCGGTCGGCCTCGTCGAAGCGGCCGTGGAAGATGAGCTGGAAGGTGCCGCGCGCGAGCGCCACGAGCTGCTCGGCGACCGCGCCCTCGGCGGGGCTCGACGCGCTCACGTCGCGAAAGAGCGCGTCGACGCTCGCGAAGTCGCCCAGGCGCGCGCTCGCGACGATCGCGCTGCCGATCGCGCGATACCAGTCGCGGCTCCCGGCGCTCAGGAGGGCGGCGGCCTCGCTCCCCTTCTCCCGTGCGCCGGCGTAGTCGCTCTGCCAGTAGCGGGCGAGCGACTCGAGCGCGCGCAGTGAGCCCAGGCTCTCGCCCTCGGCGCCGGCCGCCACGGCGCGCGCCACCCGCGCGACCACCGCCTCGAGATCGTTGCCCTCGAGCGCCTGATCGGCCGCGCGATGGAAGCATCGGATGGCCTCGTCGCGATCCTCGCCACGATCGAAGTGCTCCGCGAGCACGAGCGCGTCGGGCTCGCCCGCGTCGCGCAGCCAGCGTCCGGCCAGGCGGTGGCCGAGCGCCCGATCCTCGGCCGTCAGGAGCGCGTACGCGCCGTCGCGCATGAGCGCGTGGCGGAAGCGCCACTCTTCGTTGCCCGGGAAGCGCGAGCTGCCGCGCGCGCTCACGACCTCGCGCTCCGCGAGCTCACGAAGCCAGTCGCGCACCCCGATCGCGCCGTCGCCGAGCAGCGCCTCGACGCTCTCGGTCCAGAACACCTCGCCGAAGATCGACGCGGCGCGCAGCACCTTCTTGGCCTCGGCGCCGAGCGCGTCGAGGCGGCTCTGCACCATCCCGAGCACCGTGTCCGGCAGCGCGCCGCGCGCTCCCTCCGCCGACGCGCGGATGAGCTCCTCCAGATAGAACGCGTTGCCGGCGGCGCGCGCGCTCAGCTCGTCCGCGAGCGCCTCGTCCAGCGTCTCGCCGAGCACCTGCCGGATCAGCTGGGCGCTCGCCTTCTTGCTCAGCGCGGCGAGCCGGACCTCCTGGAGCGCGCGCTGCTCCCAGAGCCCGGGGAAGCGGTCGTGGATCTCCGGCCGCGCGAGCGCGAGCACCATGAAGGGCAGCTCCGCGGCGCGCGCGAGCGCCGCGTCGATGAAGCGCACCGAGGGGAGGTCGCCCCAGTGCAGATCTTCGAGCACCAAGAGCATCGGCCGCTCGCGACACTCGGCGGCGATCCAGTCGGTGAACGCGCGCCGCATCGCCTCGCCGAGGAGCATCGGATCCTGCCGCGCGGCGCGCAGCGCCTCGCTCGCGTCTCCCTCGCCGGCCGGCGCGCCGATCAGCTCCGCGAGGAAGAGCCAGACCCGCTCGAGCTCCTCGCCCTGCATGCGCCGCGCGAGCCGATCGTGCAGCGCGCTCGACACGATCGCCGGCGGGTCGCCGTCGCGCGCGCCGGTCCAGCGCCGGATGGCCGGCGCGATCATCCCGAAGGGCGAGCCGGCGCTCAGCGAGTCGCCGTGCCCCTCGAGGATCGTGGCCGGCTCGCCGCGCCGCTTCAGGGCGCGGACCAGATCGGAGCGCAGCCGCGTCTTGCCCATGCCCGCCGCGGCGGTCACGAGCACCGCCGTCGCGCCCGGCTCCTCGACCGAGTGATCCCAGAGCGAGGTGAGCAGGCCGAGCTCGCGGCTCCTGCCGACCGACACCGTGGGCTTGCCGAGCAGGGTGCGCGTCGCCTCCTGCGGCCGCTCCGCGATCAGCCGCTTGGTGGCGCCGCCGAGCGAGAGGTCGAAGCGCGCCTCGAGCAGGGGCACCGTCGTCGACTCCACGCGCACCTCGCCGCTCGAGGTCTGCGTGAGCAGCGCGGCGGCGCGCTCGACGGCGTTGCCGACGGGGATGCGGCCGTCGCTCTCGGCTTGCCCGATCCCGATCGCCAGCGAGAGCGAGGGGACCGCGTGGCGCAGCGCGAGCGCGATGCGTCCGGCGCGGGCCGCCTGATCGACCGGGGCGCTCGGAGGCTCGATCGTCACGACGAACGATCCGGGCGCGAGCCACGAGAGCGAGCCGCCGGCGCGCTCGACCGCCCGTCCCACCTCCGGCGCGGCGATGTCGGCTACGGGCGGCAGCGATCCCACGACCACGCAGCGCA
>JAEZBP010000956.1 GCA_023427125.1 Pseudomonadota bacterium
CGCGCGGCGCTCTTGATCTCGGATGATCTGATCGCGACGCTCGAGGCGCTCGGCGAGACGCTCGGCCCGGACAACTACGCGAGCGACCTCGCGCGCTTCTGGGTGAGCGACCCGGCCATCCGGTTCCGCCGCGCGGTCGCGCAGCAAGGCTGAGCGGGCCCGGCGACGGGTGACATGGGATGACACAAGCGTGAAGCCGGCTCACGCTCTCGGGCGATCGCGCCGCGACGCCGCTCGCCGGAGCCGTAGGCACGGCGGTTGCCATGGTGCGCGGAGCAGGAGGAACGAAGATGCGAGCGCTCTCCTTGATGACTTGCTCAGCGGTGCTGCTGACGGGCTGCAGTCAGGTCGGCCTGGCCGACAGCGTGGACCTCGAGTGGAACTGGGCGCGGCTCGTCGGCCCCTCCGACGCGCTCCACACGCCGTACGCCGCTGGGACGAGCTTCCACCTCTACACCGTGAACGTCGACGAGGACGACCGGGAGGGCTGGACGCTGCGCAGCGGCGACGCGTCGGTGCTCCGGATCGACAGCACCGCGGACGGCAACGCCGACGCCACGGCCACCGGCGCCGGCCTGACGGTGGTGAGCATCCACGACGCGGCGGGCGCGCCGGTGCACGAGATGGAGATCGACGTGCGGCAGCCGACGCGGGCCGAGCTCTTCGCGCACGGCGCGATGATCATCGATCGCCCGGAGCTGCAGGAGGAGTGGGACACGATCTACGTGCTCGAGGGCGGCTCGGCGACCTTCGAGGTCCGCTGGTTCGACGGGAACGAGCGCCTCTTCGGCAACGGCACGCTGAGCACCGTCGCCGAGGGCGAGATCACCGTCGAGGCCCGGCAGACCTTCCTCTTCGAGGATCGCGAGTGGGTCACCTTCACGCCGCGCGCGGCCGGCAGCTACGACGTCGAGCTCCGCGCCAACGGCGAGCTCGTGCGCACCGTGAGCGTCGTCGGGGTGCCCTACGAGACGATCGAGACGGTGCTCTTGCACGGCATGGACGAGTCGGCCGCGAGCGAGGGCGATCTGCTGACCGTCCTCGCGCAGGCCTACGGCGCTGAGGGCGAGCCGATCTTCGGGGTCGAGTACAGCTGGGATCTCGACGGTGAGGTCGAGGAGGGGCTCGGCGATCTCTTCCGCTACGGGCTCGCGCCCGGCGCCTTCCGGATGCTCGGCGCGCGCGCGGGCTCCATGAACGCCGAGGTCATGATCCAGGCGAACGAGGGCTACGTCGACTCGACCAACCGGCTCGGCTGCTCGGTAGCCTCGGTCGGCGCGGGATCGGCCGCCGCGCTGCCGCCCATCGCCCTCGGCGCGCTGGCGCTGCTGATGCGGATCCGCTCTCGCGCTCGTTGAGCCGAGGCTTTGCGACGGCCGCCGACCCCGCCTCGGGATCGGCGGCGCTCGGGGTCACTTCGAGGCCTGCTTCTTCGCCTTCTTGGCCTTCTTCTCCTTGACGCTGAGCTTGGGCTTGTTGGACTTCGACGTGTTCTTCTGACCCTTGTCTGCCATGGCGAAAACCTCTCCTCGCCCGCGCTGCGCGGGCGAGCCGGATCATGGCAGAAGGCGCGTTCGGAGGCCCGAAAATCAGGCGCGAGGTGCGGGCGAGCGACCATCGCGCCACGCCTCGCGGCTTGCGTTCTGCCGCGAACGTGCGACGCACCGCGCCGTGCAGTTCACCGACCTCGGCCTCCCGGCCCCCCTCCTTCGCGCCGTCGCCGCCGCCGGCTACGTCGCGCCCACGCCCATCCAGCGCGAGGCGATCCCTCCGGCGCTGAAGGGCCGCGACATCCTCGGATGTGCGCAGACGGGCACCGGAAAGACGGCCGCCTTCGCGCTGCCGATCCTCGCGCACCTCGACGAGACCGCGGGTGAGGAGCCGGAGCTGCGCGCGCTGGTCCTGACGCCGACGCGCGAGCTGGCGATCCAGATCGCCGACTCGTTCCGCACCTATGGCAAGGGCCTCGACCTCTACCACACGGTCATCTTCGGCGGCGTCAACGAGAAGCCCCAGATCGCCGAGCTGCGTCGCGGCGTCGACGCGCTGATCGCCACCCCCGGCCGCCTGATCGATCTGATGCAGCAGGGCTACGTGCACCTCGATCGGATCGAGGCGTTCGTGCTCGACGAGGCCGACCGCATGCTCGATATGGGCTTCTTGCCCGACGTGAAGCGGGTGATCGCCAAGCTCCCGAAGAAGCGGCAGACGCTCTTCTTCTCCGCGACGATGCCCCCCGACATCCGCTCGCTCGCCGACTCGCTCCTCACCGATCCGGTGAGCGTAGCGGTGACGCCGGTCAGCTCGACCGTCGAGCGGATCGAGCAGCGCCTCTACTTCGTCGACAAGAAGGACAAGCCCCGGCTCCTCGTGGACCTGCTCAAGAACGACCCCTCGTTCGTCCACACGCTCGTCTTCACGCGGACCAAGCACGGCGCCAACAAGGTCGTCGAGTACCTCGGCAAGGCGGGCCTCAAGGCCGCGGCGATCCACGGCAACAAGTCGCAGGGCGCGCGCGAGCGGGCGATGAACGGCTTCCGCAGCGGCGACATCCGCCTCTTGGTCGCGACCGACATCGCGGCGCGCGGGATCGACGTCGAGGGCATCTCGCACGTCATCAACTTCGATCTCCCGAACGTGCCCGAGACCTACGTGCACCGCATCGGCCGGACCGGCCGCGCGGGCGCGGAGGGCATCGCGGTCTCGTTCTGCGACGTCGAGGAGCGGCCCTACCTGATGGACATCGAGCGGCTGACCAAGCAGCACGTGCCGCGGGTCGACGATCACGCCTATCGCGCGAGCCAGCCTCCGCCGCCCGAGACCGATCTGAATCGCCGCGGCGGCGGGCAGCCCTCGCAGTCGAAGCCGCAGCGCCCGCAGGGCGGCGGCGGCGGTGGTGGTGGCTCGCGCGGGCGCCGCGGTCGGGGTGGACG
>JAEZBP010000964.1 GCA_023427125.1 Pseudomonadota bacterium
CGCGCTGCGGGGTCGGGCGGCCCGGACCGATCGCCGGCTCCTTGGTGCGCGTGGGCGCCTTCCCTCGGCGCGGGCTGCGCAGAAGCGCGACGCCGAGGCCGATCAAGACGGCGCCGAGGCCGAGGAAGCCGAGGTCCCACGCGAGCTGGCCCGCGCCCGGATGGACGTGGTGGAGGCCGAGGATGTGATGATCGATCACGCCCTCGACGACGTTGAAGAGGCCCCAGCCGAGGGCGAGCGACCCGACGAAGGTGCTCGTGCGAAACGAGACGTCGCGGCGCGTGCCCGCGTGCCAGAGGAGGGCGATACCGAGCGCGGTCACCAGCCAGGTGGCGGCGTGAAAGAGGCCGTCCCACACCATGTTGATCTTCGTCGCCACCAGCGTGACTGGCGGGATGTAAGAGGACAACATGTTGTGCCATTGAAGGATCTGGTGCAGCAGGATGCCATCGAAGAAGCCGCCCATCCCCGCGCCGAGGAGGATCCCGGGGGCGATCACGGCGCCACGGTGCTGCTCTACGTCGGTCTTCATCGCTCCCCTCCCGAGGTCTCGTCCCGAGGGCTCCCCACGCGATAGAGCACGGCCGCCACGGCGCCGATCAGGGCGATCGGCAGCATCATGAGAGCGAGGCGCGGGAGCAGGCTCGGATCGCCGAGCACCGCGCTCCGCGCCGCCCGCGACGCGTCGCAGTCCGGGCAAGCCAGCGCGGCGCTCGGCCACATCAGCCCGAGGAAGAACGCGAGGCTCGCCGCTCGGCGCATGCGGAGACGCTTAAGCCCTGCCCGGAGCGTCAAAGGCCGCCGTCGAGGTCAGCCCCGAGCTCGGGCGCGCGGCTCTCAGACAAAGGCTGTCGCAAGGATCACGGCGCTCGGGGGACGCCGAGGGGCGCGTTTCACCCTCGGCTGGACACCGGGGACGGGTAGCTCCGGCTGGACGGGTACGTCGCGCAGCTCGGCCTGCGCGTGCCGATGATCTTCGCCATTCGTCAGCTCCGATGCGCGCAGGTCATCGATGGAGCTAAACGCGGGCGCTCTCCGGCAGCTTGCGCAGAGAGCGCTCCGCTGCGCGCGGCAGGGTGATCCAGAAGTGGCACCCGTCGCCGGTCGACTCGACGTGCACGGACCCACCCTGCGCTTCCACCGCCCGCTTGGTGATCGAGAGCCCGAGCCCCGTGCCGCTCGCCGCTTGCTGGCGCCGTCCCCGCCGAAACGGAAGGAAGATCGTGTCCAGCTCCCCTTGCGAGAGGCCGCCGCAGCGGTCGCGCACGTGGAAGAGGACGTGCTCCTCGGTCGACTCGGTCCAGACCTCCACCGGGCCTGCACCGCCGTACTTCACGGCGTTGTCGACGAGGTTCTGGATCGCCGACGCCGTGAGCCGCCGATCGGTGCGCAAGACGAGCTCCGGGTCGTAGCGGACCTCGAGGGGGATGTGCTTGGCCTCGGCCTGCTCGCGGGCGCCGGTGATCGCGTCCTCGACGATGTCACGGATGGGCACCGGGACCGGATGCAGCTCGAGCTCCGCCGTCCGCACCTTCTCGACGGCGAGCACGCTGTCGATGAGCTCCTCCATCTTCGAGTGAGCGCGGAGCACGAGCTCGAGGGCCCGATCCACCTCGGGCGCGCCGGCGATCAGCTCGCGGAGCCGAGAGACGCCGAGCGTGGCGGTGGCGAGAGGGTTGCGCAGCTCGTGCGTGACGAACGCGACGTGCTCGGCCTCGGTTCGGCGCGCCTCACTGTCGCGCGACTCGACGTAGCTCTCGACCGCGCGCTGCACCGCGGCCTCGATCGACTCGGTCAGGGCCTCGACGATCGCTCCGTCGCGGAAGCCCTCTTCGTGGACCACCTCGACCAGCACGGCGCGCAGGCTCGCGAACTCTCGAAAGAGCGAGGCGATGTCGAAGCCCTGGCGCACCCGAGTGATGGCGTGCTCCCGCGCCACGTCCGACCAGAGGGCAGCGCCGCCGTCCTGGTAAGACGAAGGCTGCCTCTGCTTCCGCATCATCTCGGCGAGCCCGCGCAGGTAGTCGGGCATCGCGTCGAGCAGCTCCGAGAGCTCGAGCTCCACGCCCAGATCGTCCCGAACGCGCCGGCTCCACCGCGCGATGACATCGTCGCGACGCCGATCGAGCACCTCCGCCAGGCGGACCCGCTCTCGGCCCTCCTCTCCCGCGATCGGGCCTTCGGCTGCGTCACGAGGCTTCACCGGTCGTGGGCCGACGCGCCCTGCTCGCCAGCCTTGCGCCGCTTCATCGTGTCGCGGGCGACCAGCTTGTTGAAGCGGCTCACCTTCCCGTCGCTGGTCCGATCCTGATGCAGGAACGCGAGCTCGTTCTCCTCGAACGCCTCGAACCAGCTGTCCCAGTCGACCTGCTTCAGCGAGCCCTCGCCGGTGAAGCCCGGGAAGTCGATCCGGAGCATCCCCATGTCGCCCTCACCGCCGGTCCCTTGGATGCAGGCGGGTGCGCCTCCGCGCTCCTCGACCCACTTCTTGATCTTGTCGTGGTCCGTCGTCGCCGTCGCCGTCGTCATGGTGTCCTCCTCTGCCGTCACGCGGCCTTCTTGATCTCCCGCAGGAGCTCCTTCTTTCGCGCCTCGACCCGCTCTCCGAGGCTCACGAGGGTCTCCTCGTCGCAGAGCTCGCGGGCGCGGGAGAACAGGCGCTCCTCTTCCTCCGCGATGTGATGCGTCAGCAGCTCCTTCAGCACCACGCACTTCGCCGTGAACTCATCGCTGTCGGCGCTCGTGTCGAGCATCCGCGGGAGCTCGACCTCGCCGGCGAGGAAGTGCTCCTCGATCATCTCGAAGTGGAGCTCCTCGCCCTCCGTGTCGTCCGCGGCCTCGCGGATGGCTGGATACACGATCTCCTCTTCGATCGCCGTGTGGACCTCCAGCTCGCGGTGGATGTCGTCGAGGACCCGCTCGCGCGTCTTCGCCCCGCGTGTGCTCGTGCCCGCCAGGCGATCCAAGAGGTGCTTCAGCTTCTCGTGGTCCTGCTCGAGGAGATCGAGCACGTTCTTCGCCTTCTTTGCCGTCATGGTGGATCGACTCCTTCGCTTCATTGCCTGCTCGTGCACGCGCCGTTCCCCCAGTCGGAGACGTGCCCCGCCCGGGGTGGGGCGCGGCAGCAGGCATCAGCGACGCCCATCGCACCCACACAGCTTCCTGCCGACGACGCTCGCGTCGGGAGCTCCCCGTTTGGAAGCGGGCTGCCGTGTCTAGCTGGCCTCGCATGAAGACGTCAGAGCCCGAGGCGAGCTCCATCGCGTCCCCCGCGCGCTCTCCGTACTACGCCCTCCTCGCCGAGCTGCGCCTGCGCGCCGCCGAGGCCACGTGGCTGGCGCAGGCGAAGCGCGCCGCGTCGCGAGCGGGCGCGCGCGACGAGCAGACGGCCTGATCGTCTCTCCGTCCGGCGGGACCGGCCCGAAGACGACCGAGGCTGCCGCCACGTGCAGCGAGGCGACGCGCGTGTGAAGGCTCGACGCCTCACCCAGCGAGCACCACGATGGCCGCCATGCTCGCTCGCTACTCGATGATCCGCGGCGCTCCGGCGTCCGCGCTGCCGCGAGGGATCCGTCAGGACACCCGCAAGCACACGCACCACGTGCTGCGCCCCACCCCCGAGATGGTCTCGACCTACCTCGCCGCGCCGAGCGCGGCGGCGTGGCGAGAGCTGTCGAAGGAGTACCTCGCGCTCCTCGACGCTCGCTTCGCCGCGGACCGAGCTCCCTTCGACGAGCTCGCGGCGCTCGCGCGCGACCACGACGTCTATCTCGGCTGCAGCTGTCCCACCAAGGCCAACCCGGACGTCCGCCACTGCCACACCTGGCTCGCGCTCCGCTTCATGCAGCGACGCTATCGCGATCTCGACGTCCGCATGCCCGAGCCTCCCTGAGCATGCAGCGCTCGCACGTCGGCCACACTGAGGGCTAGCCGGCCACACGTTCGATCGCTGCGCAGCCCCTGTGGCTCTCATGGCCCATGCGTTGCGGGGCGCCTCCTCGCCGGCTCGTGCCTGCAGAAGGAGTGGCCATGCTCTCTCTCGCGAACCACCTGGAACGGCGCGCGCCGGGCGTCGAGCGTCCCCTCCACGTGGGTCCCTATCGACTCTGCCTCGAGCTCGCGTCGGGCGGGATGGCCACCGTGTACCTCGCGTACAACGAAGGCGCTGGCTCGACCGCCGCGCGCTTCGCCGCGGTCAAGCTCGTCCACCCCCACCTCGCGGCCGACGCCTCGTTCGCCGAGATGTTCGCCGACGAGGCAGAGATCGCCTCGCGCATCCAGCACCCCAACGTCTGCGGCGTGTACGACTTCGAGGTGTCCGACGGGCGCTCGTACATCGCGATGGAGTACCTGCTCGGCGAGTCCGCGGGCGCCCTCTGGCGCAAGCTCGCGCGGAGCCGGGCCGGCGATCCGAGGCGGGCCGCGCGGCTCGTCGCGAAGGCGCTCGCGGACGCGTGCGAGGGGCTCCACGCCGCCCACGAGCTCACCGACGGGGAGGGCGAGCCGCTCGAGGTCGTCCACCGCGACGTCTCGCCGGGGAACGTGATCGTGACCTTCGACGGAGTGGCGAAGGTCGTCGACTTCGGCGTCGCAGCCGCTGCGCGCAAGCGACACCGCACCGAGACCGGGATGCTGAAGGGCAAGCTCGGCTACATCGCGCCCGAGTCGCTGCGCGGCCAGAAGGCCGACCGGCGCTGCGACGTGTGGGGCGTCGGCGTGGTCGCGTGGGAGCTCGTGACCGGCCAGCGCCTGTTCCGCGCCTCGAGCGACGTCGACACCCTCCGCGCGGTGATGGACAAGGAGATCCCGCGCCCGAGCGAGGTGCGCCCCGAGCTCCCGAGCGAGCTCGACGACGTGATCATGCTCGCGCTCGAGCGCGACCCGGAGGACCGCTACGAGACCGCGCGCGATCTCGGCCGTGACCTCGCGCGCTTCGCGAGCGGAGGCGACGTCATCACCACCGCCGATCTCGGCGAGTGGCTCGAGCAGCTCTTCCCGGGCGCCAAGGAGCGGCGCGTCCAGCTCCTCGACATCGCCGCGCAGATCGCCCGGGGCGAGCCAGGCCCCACGCCGGTCGAGCAGCGCGCGCCCGAGCGGGAGCCGACCCCACCGACGCTGCATGGTCGGGCTGTCGATGCCCCTCGCCCACCGAGCGCCGAGGAGCCGACG
>JAEZBP010000973.1 GCA_023427125.1 Pseudomonadota bacterium
TCGCGAAGACGATGCAGGCCGCGCTCGACGCGTGGGACGAGGTCGAGCCGAGGCTGCGCGCCCTCGCCGAGGCGCTCGACGCGGGCCAGGCCGATTCGAGCGCGATCGACTTCGCGCGGCTCGGCCCTCCCCTGCCCCGCGCGTACGAGTGGGTCGACGGCTCGGCGTACATCAACCACATCGTCTTGGTGCGGAAGGCCCGCGGCGCCGAGCCGCCCGCCACGCTCGAGACCGATCCGCTCGTCTACCAGGGCGGCTCGGGCGTCCTCCTCGGGCCGCGCGATCCGATCCCGCTCGCCGATGCGAGCTGGGGCCTCGACTTCGAGTCGGAGATCTGCGTCGTGCTCGGCGACACGCCGCAGGGCACGACCAAGGACGAGGCCTCGCGCTACGTGCGCCTCCTGATGCTCTGCAACGACGTGACCCTGCGGAACCTGATCCCGGCCGAGCTGGCCAAGGGCTTCGGCTTCTTCCAGGGCAAGCCGGCGACCGCTTTCTCGCCCTTCGCGATCACGCCCGACGAGCTCGGCGAGGCGTGGCGAGACGGCCGCGTGCACCTGCCGCTGCGCACTTGGCTCAACGGCGCGCTCGCGGGCGATCCCGACGCGGGGCCCGAGATGCACTTCTCGTTCTTCGATCTGATCGCGCACCTCGCCAAGACGCGCGCGTTCACCGCCGGCACCATCGTCGGCAGCGGCACCGTGTCGAACGCCGATCCGGCGCGCGGCGTCTCGTGCCTGGCCGAGCGGCGGATGCGCGAGATCATCGAGCACGGCAAGCCGGCGACGGAGTTCCTGAAGGTCGGCGATCGCGTCCGCATCGAGATGCAGAGCGCCTCGGGCGCGAGCCTCTTCGGGACGATCGAGCAAGAGGTCGTCCCCTTCACGAAGGAGCGCTCATGAAGCTCTACGGCTACTGGCGCAGCAGCGCGACCTACCGCGTGCGCATCGCGCTCGCGCTGAAGGGCATCGAGTTCGAGGTGGTGCCGGTGCACCTGCTCGAGGGCGGCGGGCAGCAGCACGCCGACGCGTTCAAGGCGCGGAACCCGATGAGCCAGGTCCCGGTCCTCGAGGTGCAGGAGGGCGCGAAGACCGTGGAGCTCGCGCAGTCGATCGCGATCCTCGAGTACCTCGAGGAGGCGTACCCGCGCCCCGCGCTCCTGCCGGCCGATCCGGTGCTGCGCGCGCGCGCGCGCCAGCTCACCGAGATCGTCAACTCGGGCATCCAGCCGCTCCAGAACCTCTCGGTGCTCCAGCGCCTGAAGGAGCACGGCGTCGACGGCACCGCGTGGATGCAGCACTTCATCCGGCGCGGCCTCGCCGCCTACCAGGCGATCGCCGAGACCACCGCCGGCAAGCTCTCGGTGGGCGATCAGCCGACCTTCGCCGACTGCGCGCTGGTGCCGCAGCTCTACGGAGCGCGCCGCAACGCGATCGACGTCGAGAACGAGTTCCCGCTGCTCGCGCGCATCGAGGCCGCGTGCGGCGAGCTGCCCGCCTTCCAATCCGCCCACCCCGACCGCCAGCCCGACGCCGCGTGAACGGAGACCGCTCCATGACCAAGCTCGAGTCCATCGGGATCAAGCGCCTCGAGGCGCTCCACTACTACGTGCACGACCTCGAGCGGAGCCGCCGCTTCTACACCGGCCTGCTCGACTTCCAGGAGGTCGGCGTCAGCGACCCGGCGCTCGAGGAGCGGACCCGCCAGCGCTCGGTGATGTTCAAGGCGGGCGCGATGCGCGTCTTGGTGAGCGCCCCGGTCGGCGAGGGCGGGCGCGCCTGGCGCTGGCTCGCGCAGCACCCGGACGGAGTGGGCACGCTCGTCTTCGAGGTGGAGGACGCGGAGCGCGCGCTCGCGCTGCTCGAGGCGCGCGGCGCCACGCCGATCACCGACGTCGTGCACACCGATCTGCCGGGGGGGCGCTTCTCGACCTTCTCGATCACGACCCCCTTCGGCGGCACCACCTTCCGCTTCGTGCAGCGCCAGGGCGATCCGGGGCTCTTCCCGGGCTTCGTGCCGCACGAGACGCCGAAGGGAGGCGACAACGTCTTCGGGTTCACGAACTTCGACCACATCACGTCGAACTTCGAGACGATGAGCCCGGCGCTCCTCTGGATGGAGCACGTGATGGGCTTCGAGCGCTACTGGGGCATCGAGTTCCACACGCAGGACGTCGCCGGGGTGCGCGACACCGGCTCGGGCCTGAAGTCGATCGTCATGTGGGATCGCCAGAGCGGCACCAAGTTCGCGAACAACGAGCCCAAGCGGCCGCACTTCCGCGCCTCGCAGATCAACCTCTTCCACGAGGATCAGCGCGGCGACGGCGTCCAGCACGCGGCGATCGGCGTGAAGGACATCGTGACGGCGGTGCGCGCGCTGCGCGAGCGCGGCGTCGAGTTCATGCCGACGCCCGGCAGCTACTACGACGTGCTCCCCGAGCGCCTGAAGACGATCGGCGTCAACCGCATCGACGAGGACATCGAGGTGCTGCGCGAGCTCGAGATCCTCGTCGACGGCAGCGCGGACCACAAGTACCTGCTGCAGATCTTCCTGCGCGAGTCGGCGGGTCTCTACGCCGAGCGCGAGGCCGGCCCGTTCTTCTACGAGATCATCCAGCGCAAGGGCGACCAGGGCTTCGGCGGCGGCAACTTCCGCGCGCTCTTCGAGAGCATCGAGCGGCAGCAGCGCACCGAAGGGCGGATCTAGATCGCATGCTCGATCGCATGCAGGTCGGCGAGGTCGCCTCCAAGCACCACGTCGCGCTCCGCGACGCTGAAGGAAGCCTCCGCTGGGAGGAGTGCCTCACGCGCGACGGCTTCGAGGGACCGTACACGATCCTCTACCACCAGCGCCGGCCGCACGAGCATCGCCTCGCGGAGGCGGAGCATGGCTGGGAGGTGCCGGTCGCGGCCTCTCTGCGGCCGCTCGCGAAGCGGCACTATCGCTCGCAGGATCTCCCGGCCAAGGGCGGGCCGCCGATCGATGCGCGGGTGCCGCTCCTCTTCAACGCCGACGTCACCCTCTCGCTCATGCAGCCGAGCGAGCCCGACCCGGTCTACTTCGCCGACGGCGACGCCGACGATCTCCTCTTCATCGAGCAGGGCTCGGGCCTCTTGCGCACGATGCTCGGTGATGTGCGCTTCGAGCAGGACGACTACGTCTTCGTGCCGAAGGGGCTCCTGCATCGCTTGATCCCCGACGAGGGGGTCGCGCAGCGGTGGCTCAGCGTCGAGTGCCACGGCGGCCTCTGGCTGCCGAGGCAGTGGCGCAACGAGGTCGGCCAGCTCCGCATGGACGCGCCCTACTCGCACCGCGACTGGAAGCGGCCCCGCTTCGAAGGCCCGCTCGACGAGGGCATCCGCGGCGCGGTGGTCAAGCGCGGCGGGCGCTTCCACGGCTTCACCTACCCGCACAGCCCGCTCGATGTGGTCGGCTGGGACGGCACGGTCTACCCGTGGGCCTTCCCGATCCTCGCGTTCCAGCCGCGCGCCGGGCTCGTGCATCTCCCGCCGACCTGGCACGGCACCTTCGCCGCCCGCGGCGCGCTCATCTGCAGCTTCGTCCCGCGGGTCGTCGACTTTCACCCCGACGCCATCCCGTGCCCGTACCCGCACTCGTCGGTCGACGTCGACGAGTTTCTCTTCTACGTCCGCGGCAACTTCACGAGCCGCAAGGGCGTCGGCCCCGGGAGCATCTCGCACCACCCGCCGGGCATCTCGCACGGCCCGCACCCCGGCGCGTACGAGGCGAGCATCGGCACCAAGCGCACCGACGAGCTCGCGGTGATGCTCGACTGCGCCCTCCCCCTCAAGCCCACGGCGGCCGCGCTGGGCATCGAGGACGCCGCCTATCACGACAGCTTCATCTCTGTCTGAGGCGGGCGTCACGGCTGGCGCAGGCGGGCCGGGATCCTCTACGGTGGAGCTCGAGGAGGATCGGATGTCTCGGAAGCTCGCCCTCGCGCTCGCGCTCTCCATCGCCGGCTGCGCCCCCAGCACGCCCTCTGGCGGATCGTGCACCAGCGACGCGACCTGTAGCGACGGCCAGCGCTGCATCGACGGGCGATGCCAGCCGGGGATCGACGGCGGCCCGAGCAGCGACAGCGGCATCCCGCGCACGCCGGACGCCGGGAGCCGCACGCTGGCGGCCATCGAGATCACCCCGGCCGATCCGCTCGTGCGCACGATGAACGGCGCGCCGGCGTCGATCGATCTCGACGTCCTCGCTCGCTACGACGACGGAAGCACGAGCCCGGTGAGCGCCGGCTTCTGGACCGCGGCCTCGACCGTGCTCGGCGCGATCGACGCGACGAGCGGGGTGTTCACCGCCGACGGCAGCTTGGCCGGCACGGTGGAGGTGAGCGTCGAGGCGCTCGGGAGGACGGCGACGGCGAGCGTGAGGGTCGAGGTCGCGCACGAGATCGTGGTCGGCGGGGCTCCCGCCGACGCCGCGACGCGCTTCGCGGGCGCGCCGGTCAGCGACCCCGCGCGCGAGGCCCGCCTGCTCTATCCGCTCGCCGGCACCGTGTTCCCGGAGAACGTCTTTCCGGCCGACGTGCAGTGGGAGGGCGGCGTCGAGGGCGACCTCTATCGCGTCCGCTTTCGGGCCACCGGCGTGAGCGTCGACGCGTACGTCGCGCACTCGGGCGCAGCGTTCCGGTACGACTGGCTCGTCGATCGTCCCGCATGGCGCGCGCTCGCGGAGTCGGCGCCGGAGACCGACGTCACGCTCGTGATCGATCGCTGGGAGGCGGCGAGCGGCGCGGTGATCGCCGGCGCGCCGCGCACCTTCCGCTTCGCCGACGCGGTGATCCGCGGCGCGATCTACTACTGGGATCTCGGC
>JAEZBP010001018.1 GCA_023427125.1 Pseudomonadota bacterium
ATGCCGAGGCGCGCGCGATCGATCGCCGAGCGCAGCTTCTCCTCGAGCGGCGGCGCGGCGCGGAGCTCGTTGAGCGCGTCCTCGGCGGAGCCGAGATCGCCGCGCAGGAGCGAGGCCCACGCGAACGAGAAGAGCGCGCCCGGATCGTCGCCGAGGCAGGGGTGGAGCGCGAGGGTCTCGACCACCCGATCGGGCCGGCCGGTGCGGGCGTGGGCCAGCGCGAGCTCGCTGCGCACCATCGCGTCGAAGGGCGCGAACGCCAGCGCCCGCTCGAGCATCGCGGCCGAGAGCGCGGCCTCGTCGGCAGAGAGCAGCTCGGTGCCGAGCTCGAAGAGGCGCTGCGGATCGTGCGGGGCGTCGGCCGCGCGATCGAAGAGCTCCGCGAGCGCGAGCTCGCCGCCGAGCCGCAGCACGTGCGCCGCGAGGTGGAAGAGATCGACGGGATCGCGATCGGCGGCGAGCGAGGCCGAGAGCTTCTGCCACGCCTCGGTGGGCCCCCGCGCCTCGAGCGTCGCCCGCACGCTCGCCTCGAGCGCGCGCCTCGCCTCGCGTCGCTTCTTGCCGAAGATGCGCTCGAGGAGGCCCATCTACCGCGCCTCGAGCGGCGCGCTGCGCTCGCCGGCGAGCACGTCGCGATCGACCTTCGCCTCGGCGTAGCGGATCGTGTCCGGGATGCCGACGCCGCGGAGGGCGTTGCCGACGAGCGTGATGCCCGGAAGCTCACGCTCCAGCGCCTCGATCGCGTCGGCGCGCGCGAGGTGGCCGACGTGGTACTGCGGCATCGCGCGCTCGAAGCGCGAGACGAGCGAGAGGCGCGGCGCGGCCTCGATCCCCATCAGCTCGCGGAGCTCCTTGCGCGCGGTCCGGATGAGCTCCTCGTCGGTGCCGTCGACGCGCGCGAGGAAGACCCGCAAGAGCACCTGCCCCTCGGGCGCCCGGCCCGGCCACTTCACGCTCGAGAAGGTCGCCGCGATCGACGGGCGCCGCTCGATGGCCGGCACGACGAAGCCGAAGGCGTCGAGCGGGTGCGGGATCTCCTCGCGCGGCCACGCGAAGGTCACCACCGCCGCCGAGCCGTGCTCGATCGCGAGGAGCGCGTCGGCGAGGCGCGGTGCGTGCGGCTCGAGCAAGCGCGCGGCCGGCCAGGCGCCGGAGGCCAGCACCACGCGATCGGCGTCGACGCGCCCGCGCTCGGTGATCACGGTCCAGCCTCGCCCGCGCCGCTCGAGCGAGCGCACGGGCGTTTGGAGGCGCACGCGATCGCCGAGCCGCTCGAGCAGCGCGTCGACGAGCACCTGCATGCCCCCATCGAACGCGGTGAAGAGGCCGTAGCGCGCGCCACTCCCCGACTCCTGGCTCGCGCGCATCGCGCGCACGACCGAGCCGCGCTTCTGCTCCATCGCGAGGAAGCGCGGCATCGTCGCGGCGAGGCTCAGCCGCTCGGGGGCGCCGCCGTAGATCCCGCCGATCAAGGGCTGCGCGAGCCGCTCGAGCACCTCGCGGCCGAGCCGGCGCTCGACGAAGCGGGCGAGGCTCTCCTCCTCTTCCCCCTCGCGGCGCCGCGGGACGAGCGGCTCGAGGCTCGCGCGGAGCTTGCCGCCGAAGGACATGATCGGCGTCCGCCACCAGCTGTCCCAGCGCGCCGGCGCCATCAGGCGGAAGCCCTCGGGGACCCTCTCGAGCCGGCCGCGGCTCACCACGTACGCGCCGCGGTGCTCGGCGCGGGTCGCGATGAGCCGATCGGCGATGCCGAGGCGCGAGGCGAGCTCGATCGCGGCCGGCTTCTCGGTGAGGATCGACTCGGGCCCGGTCTCGATCACGAAGCCGTCGCGCTCGATCGTGCCGAGCAGGCCCCCGGCGCGCGGGCCGGCCTCGAGCACGATGAGCTCGCGCTCGGGCGCGCGCTCGAGGACGCGGTGCGCGGCGCTCAGCCCCGCGAGGCCGGCGCCGACGACGACGATCGCGTTGGTCGCTCCGCTACGTGACGGCATCCCGACACCTGCGCGACGGCAGCAGGTGTCGGCCTACCGTCACTCCGCTGCGCTCCGTGATCTTCATCTCGCGCTCTTCTCGTGCACGTAGTCGACGAGCGCGCGGACCTGATCGACCTTCGACCACTGGAGGATGCCGTGGCCGAGGTTGAAGACGTGGCCCGGGCGGCCTCCCGCCTCGTCGAGCACGTCCTGAGCGCGCTCGAACATCACCTCGCGCGGCGCGAGGATCGAGGTCGGCTCGAGGTTGCCCTGGATCGCCACGTCGCCGAGGCGATCCCACAGCGCGCCGAGCGGCGCGCGCCAGTCGACGCCGATGACGTGGCCGCCCGCGTCGCGCAGCGAGGGATAGAGCTCGGTGTTGCCCTGGCCGAAGTGGATCGTCGGGACCCGATCGCCGAGCGCGGCGAAGACGCTCGCGACGTGCGGCTGCACGTAGCGCTCGTAGTCCTTGGCGCTGAGCGCGCCGATCCAGCTGTCGAAGAGCTGGACGGCCTGCGCGCCGGCGTCGATCTGCGCGTTGAGGTACGCGGCGACCGCGCGCGAGAGCTTCTCCATCAGCGCGTTCCACGCGCCCTCGTCGCCGTACATCAGGGTCTTGGTGTGGCGGTAGTCCTTCGAGCCTCCGCCCTCGATCGCGTAGGACGCGAGGGTGAAGGGCGCGCCCGAGAAGCCGATGAGCGGCACGTCGCGGCTCGCGAGCTCGCGGCGGCAGAGGCGCACCGTCTCCATGACGTAGCCGAGCGCGCTCGCGGCGTCGATCGTGTCGGCGACGCGGTCGATGTCCTCGGGCGTGCGGATGGTGTGCTCGATGTGGGGGCCCTCGCCCTTGGTGAACTCGAAGCCGATGCCGAGGGGCTCGAGGATGAGGAGGATGTCGGCGAAGAGGATCGCGGCGTCGACGCCGAGGTCGTCGACGGCCTGCACGGTGACCTGGCAGGCGAGGTCGGGGGTCTTGCAGAGCTCGACGAACGAGACCTTCTCGCGGATGGCGCGGTACTCCGGCTGATAGCGGCCGGCCTGTCTCATGAGCCAGATCGGGGTGTAGGGCGTGGGCTCTCTGCGGCAGGCCTTCAGGAAGACGGACTCGTTCATGGCGGGAGCCTCGTGTCCTGGCGGGCCTGAGTCAACCGTCGGCTCCTCCCTCTCAGGGCTCCTCAGGCCTCCTCAGGCCTGAGAGGGGCTCCTCCTTGGTGAGGCCGGGGCCCCCCCCGCGGCGG
>JAEZBP010001045.1 GCA_023427125.1 Pseudomonadota bacterium
GACGTGAAGCTCTTCACCCACCCGAGCTACCGCCGGAGCCTGGCGCCGGCCCGCGCGCGCGACTGCTACGTCACGCCGGCCGCGTGGATCGAGGCGGAGGACATCGCGAGCCCCGCGGTGGCGGCCGCGAGCTGGACCCGAAAGCGAGCGACGCCGCCGCGCCTCCTCTTCGCCGGTCGCCTCGTCCCGGAGAAGGGCGCCGACGTCCTCCTCGAGGCGCTCGAACAGCTCGAGGCGAGCGGCGTCGAGGTCGAGGTCGATCTCATCGGGGAGGGCCCTCGGAGAGACGCCTGCATCGCCGCGTCGCGGCGGCTCCGGCACGTCTCGCTCCGGGTGGAGGAGCCGCTGCCCTACGGCGAGCGCTTCTTCGAGCGCGTGCGTTCCTCGCATGCGGTCCTCGTCCCCAACCTCGGGGACGAGCAGCCGCGCATCGTCTTCGACGCCTACGCGCAGGCGGTCCCGGTCATCGCCTTCGACACCGACGGCCTCCGCCCTCACGTGCGCCACGGTGAGACCGGCTGGCGGGTCCCGCGCGACGGCCTCGCGGACGCGATCGCGCGCGCCGTCCGGAGCCCCACCGAGCTCGAGCGCATGGGCCTCGCCGCCCTTCGGGAGGCGCCGCGCTTCACCCACCGCGCGATGCACGACGAGCGCTGGCGCATCCTCGATCAGGCCCTCTCGCGGCGCCGCTTTCGAGGCCGCGCGACGGCGCTACGTCCGAGCGCCGAGGCTGGCGGAAGCCCGTAGCCCTCTCGATGACGCACGAGGCAAAGGCGGCCCCCGCGCAAGCACCCGAGGTCGCCTCGCTCAAGCGGCGCGCGGTGCGCGGCACGATCTTGAGCCTGGTGAGCGTCTTCGGCATGCAGGTGCTGCGCCTCGCCGGCAACCTGATCACGACGCGGATCCTGTTCCCCGAGGCGTACGGGCTGATGGCGCTGGTCCTGGTGCTCAACCAGGGCCTCCAGATGATCAGCGACGTCGGCATCATCCCGAGCATCGTCCAGCACCCGCGCGGGGAGGAGCGCTCGTTCCTCGACACGGCCTGGACGATCCAGGTGCTGCGCGGCGCGGTCATCACCGTCCTCGCGGCGGCGCTCGCCCTGCCGTACGCGCGCTTCTACGGGCACGAGGAGCTCTTCCCGCTCATCCTCTTCGCGTCGATCCAGGGCTTCATCACCGGGCTCGACTCGACGAAGTACGGCACCTTGAACCGCCGCATCGAGCTCGGGCGGCTGGTGTTCATCAACATCGCCGGCCAGCTCGTGATGACCGGCGTGATGGTGACCTGGGCGCTCCTGTCGCCGACGGTGTGGTCGCTACTCGGCGGCGCGCTGGCGGGAGACGTGGCGCGTCTGATCCTGAGTCACGTCGCGCTGCCCGGTCCGAGCAACCGCTTCCGCTGGGAGCGCGACGCCGCGCGGGTGATCTTCGACTTCGGGAAGTGGATTTTCCTCAGCACGCTCGTGACCTACATCGGCATCCGCTTCGACATCATGGCCCTCGGGAAGCTGGAGAGCTCGGCCGACGGGCTCGACATGCTCGGCGTCTACAACATCGGACAGAACCTCGCGGCGCTGCCGGTCCTGATCACGGGGCAGGTCGTGAGCTGGGTGCTCCTGCCGGCGCTGAGTGAGGCGTTTCGCGGCGATCGATCCGGCTTCTTCGGCCGCGTCCACAGCGCGCGTCGATCGTTGAATGCGCTCGGCGTCCTGATGATCGCGGGCACCGCCATCGCGGCTCCGGGGTTCTTCTATCTCCTCTACGATCCGCGCTACCACGACGCCGGCTGGATGGTGCAGCTCTCGATGCTGCCGACCTGGTTCTTCTTCCTCCAGGAGACGTCCATCCGTGTTCAGCTCGCGATGGGCGACGCGCGGGCGCAGATGCTGGCCAACGTGGCCCGCCTCGCCGGGACCGTCCCGGGCGCGCTCGGCGGCTACCATCTCGGCGCGCACTACCTGGGCGACGGCCTCCCCGGGCTCATCCTCGGCCTCACGCTCGGCTCGGTGATCGGCTACGCGGCGGTCGCCTGGGGCTTGGCCCAGAAGGGGCTCCGGATCGTCACCAGTGATCTGCGCTGGACCCTGATCGGCGCGGTGCTCGGGCTGCTCGGCGGGGTGACGCCCTGGCTCGTCGCCCCGCGCGTCGGCGTGGACGCCGAGCTGATCTCGATCGCGATCGGCGTCGTGGTGCTCGGCCCCTACGCCTTGTGGGTCGCTCGCGCCGTGCGCGCCGACGCCCGGCGCCGAGAAGCCTGACGGCCGGGCGGCTTGTGCGGTCGATCCGCGCACTTAGGTCGGTCCTCGCACACCGTGGAGGGCTCGATGGCGATCAAGATCGTCGCGCATGGGGAGGACAAGCGTGACCTCGTGGAGGTCTTCAACCAGCGCATGCGTGACGCCGGCTCGCCCTGGGGCTTCTACGTCGATCCCGTGCCGAGCTGGATTCCGAAAGAGACCGAGCGGCAGCCGGCCTGGCGCGAGCTCTACCTCGCGATGGAGGACGAGCGGGCCGTCGTCGGCGGCTTTGCGCTGAAGCCGCAGCGGTGGATCGTGCACGGCGAGGAGCGGACGATCACCGACTGGCAGGGGCCCTTCTCGCTCGGGGCCATCGACAAGCGCTACGCCGCGCTCGGCCTGCGCATGGTCCGCGACATGATGAAGCGGCGACCCCTCCTCTACAGCTGGGGCCACGGGGGTAACGAGGAGCCCATGGTGCAGATGCTCAAGCGGATGGGCTGGCTGCTGCACGAGACGCCGCTGCTCGTGCGGGTGGTGCGGCCGTTCCAATTCTTGCGGCGCAACGGGTACCTACGCGCCACGCCCGCGAAGGCGCTCGGACAGGACGTGCTCGCGTGGACGGGGCTCGGACCCCTCGGCCTCCACGCGATGCACAAGGCGCTCCGCCTCCGATCGCAGAAGCGCTTCTCGGCGGTCGCCGAGGTGGTCGGCGCATTCGGTGGCTGGGCCGACGAGCTCTGGGAGCGCGCCAAGGCACGCTACGACGCGATCGCGCTCCGCGACGCGGCCTCGATGAACACCCTCGTCCCTTGGGAGCACACGGCCGACGAGTGGCCGGCTCCGACTCGCCTGCGCGTGGTGAAGGATGGCCGCGTGATCGGCTTCGCCGTCACCGTGGAGCGCCGCACTCAGCAGGATCCGCGCTTCGGGGATCTCCGGGTCGGGATGATCGCCGACTGCTTCGGACTGCCGGAGGACGCGGGAGAGATCGTGCACGCGGCGTTCGACCACCTGCGCGACGTCGGAGTCGAGCTCGTCATCGCGAACCAGGCACACCCCGCCTGGGTCGCGGCCTTCGCCGACAGCGGCTTCCTCGTCCTGCCGGGGCGCCGGCTCTTCTGCGCGTCGCCGGAGCTCGAGCGGGTGCTCGCACCCTTCGAGCAGACGCGCCGCGGGCTCTTCGTCTCGAACCTCGACGGACACGGGCCCATCCTGTGAGCGGCCGGTCGATCGCGGCGGGACCCGTCGGGGGTCCCATGATGCAGCATTGCCCGCCCGGCTGAGCCGCCTAACGTTCGCGGTACGAAGGGGGCCAGCATGGGTGACGCGCGCAACACGGGCGGAGGCACCTCGTCGGAGAGCGCCGACGAGCTCTGCGTTCGGCTGACACGTCAATCGCGAGAGCAGCTCTGGGACGTGTACAGCGAGATCGAGTGGCCGGAGCGACTCTCGGGCGAGCGCTACGCGATGAGCCCGGAGCTGATCTCGATCCACGGGACGGAGCTCTGGGACTCCCTCGACGAGGGGCAGCGAATGCGGCTGAGCCTCTACGAGCTCGCCACCCTGTTCAGCATCACCCTGCAGGGCGAGCGGCCGCTGGTCGCAGGCCTCTCCGACCGGCTCTACTCGAAGCGGGTGTCGGCGGTGGAGACGGAGTATCTGCACCACTTCATCGACGAAGAAAACAAGCACATGGTCATGTTCGGAATGTTCCTGAATCGCTACGTGGGGAAGGTCTATCCCGAGAAGAAGCTTGCTCTCCAGCGGCCGTGGTCGAAGGAGGAAGAGGAGGTCGCCTTCTTCTGTAAGGCGATGGTCGTGGAGGAGCTGGGTGATTACTACAACGTGAAGATGATGTTGGACACCACGATCGAGCCGATCGTGACGCGGCTCAACTGGATTCATCATCGCGACGAGTCTCGTCACCTCGGCTTCGGGCGCCGGCATCTGAAGGAGCTGTGTGAGCGGTATCTGCCCGGATGGAGCTCCGAGAAGCGCGCCTCGTTCGGCGCGTGGTTGGCCCAGTACCTCCGATCGTGCTGGAGCGACTTCTACAATCCGACGATGTACAAGGACGCCGGCTTGGGCGATGGGTATGCCGTCAGGGCCACGGTCATGTCCCATCCCGTCGCGGCTGAGCATCGGGCCAAGGCGACGCGAAAGCTCGTTGGGATGTTCACGAAGTTCGGCATTCTGGAGCGTGATGTTGTTCTCTGAGGTCGGTGGTATTGTTTGGTTCTTGGAGGTCCTAGCTACTCGCTCGTGCACGCCGCGTCCCGTGGCGAGGCACGACAGGGAGGCAAGACGGCCATGAAGGAACGGTCGAATCAGGATCGCCAGCGCAAGGACCAGAAGGGGCGCGAGAGCGATCCCTCGCGGCCCCAGAAGCAGGGGCAGAAGAACGAGCCCGTGCAGAACCCGGAGCGGCGTCGGGGCGGCATGAACGAGCCCCAGCGGCGGACGCCGCCCGACGAGCTCGAGTGATGCTTGGCGCGCCAGCCCACGAGGCGGCGCGCTCGTCCGCAAACCAGTCGTGAAGGGAACCGTCCAATTGTCCGCGCCCGAGAATGATGCAGTGCTAGCGACCGCTTCGTCCTCGGGCGCGGGCGTTCCCGTCCTCGCTCCGCGTGGGGAGGCCAACGACGAGCTGGCGATCCGAGGTCGGCTCCGAGGGTGGATCATCGCACACGCGAAGGCCGGCGCGCCCGTCGACCTCACCGATCAGACGCCGCTCCTCGCGACCGGGCTCCTCTCGTCGCTCGACATCGTGGAGCTCGTTCTCTTTCTCGAGGAGCTGCGGGGAGAGGAGATCGACACCGATCAGATCGAGCCGGACGTCTTCGCCAGCGTCGACGCCATTTGGGCAGGCTTCTTCGCCCGGCGGGGCTGAGGGCGAGCGCCGGTGGATCGCACGCTACGTTCGGGGTTCCTGAGGTCGGTGGAGCGCTTCCCCGATCGCGAAGCGCTGGTCGTGGGCGACGCGCGCCTGACCTACGCGGAGCTGAACGAGCGAGCGCGCCGGATCGCGGCGACCCTCGACCGGCACGCGCCGGCCGAGGGCAAGCTGACCGCGGTCCTCGGCCACCGGCACCCGACGGCCTTCGCCGGCATCCTCGGCGCTCTCCTCCGAGGGAACGGATACGTGCCGCTCAACCCGACGTTCCCGGCGTCCCGCAGCCGAGCCATGCTCGAGCGCTCGGGCGCCCGCGCGCTGGTCGTCGACGCGACGGCGCACGTGGCGCTCGAGGGCGTGCTCGAGGGGCCGCCGCTCGTGGTGCTCCTCCCGGACGAGCGCGACGTGAGCGCGCTCCGCCGGCGCTGGCCGCGCCACACGATCCTCGGCGCGCACGATCTGGCTGTGGCCGCCGACGCCGCGCTCGGGGACGCCGTCCCGGACGACATCGCGTACCTCCTGTTCACGAGCGGCAGCACGGGGCAGCCGAAGGGCGTGATGGTCGCGCACCGGAACGTCATCCCCTTCGTGGACCTGATGACCGAGCGCTACGGCATCTCGGAGGACGACCGCCTCTCGAGCACGTTCGACCTGACCTTCGATCTCTCGGCGTTCGATCTCTTCTGCGCGTGGGAGCGGGGGGCGTGCGTGGTCGTGCCCACGCTGCAGCAAAAGATGTTTCCCGGTCAGTATATCCGGAAGCACAGTCTGACGGTGTGGTTCAGCGTGCCGTCGACCGCCGTGCTGATGGCCCGACTGAAGATGCTGAAGCCGGGGTCGTACCCGACGCTCCGGTGGGCGCTCTTCTGCGGTGAGGCGCTCAGCGCGGAGCTCGCCGCGCGCTTCGCGGAGGCAGCGCCGGGCGCGGTCCTCGAGAACCTCTACGGGCCCACCGAGCTCACCATCGCGTGCACGCTCTACCGCTGGGACGGCGCGCGATCGCCTGCGGAGTGCGCGCACGGCCTCGTCCCGATCGGCGAGCCCTATCCGGGTATGACGGCGCTGGTGGTCGACGAGCAGCTCCGCGTGCTGCCCCGCGGAGAGGCCGGCGAGCTCCTGATGACGGGGCCTCAGATGGCGCTCGGATACTGGCGAGACGAGGAGCGGACCGCGAAGGCGTTCGTGAGACCGCCGGGCGAGGATCGCGTCTTCTATCGAACGGGTGACCTCGTCCGGTGGCCGGAGAATGGTCCGATGGTCTATCTCGGTCGGGTCGACAATCAGGTGAAGATCCAGGGCTATCGCGTGGAGCTCGGGGAGATCGAGGCGGTGCTGCGCGAGGTCTCGGGCGCGGAGATCGCCGTCGCGATCGGCTGGCCGGTGACGCCGAGCGGCGCCGACGGCGTTGTGGCGTTCGTCGGGGCGCCCGGCGGCGACGCGAGCATGATCCTCGACCGCGCGCGCGCGCGCCTGCCGGCGTACATGCAGCCCTCGGCGGTTCGCCTCGTCTCGACCTTCCCCTTGAACGCGAACGGCAAGGTCGACCGCAGAGCGCTCCTCGCGGAGCTCGAGCGCGAGGCCGCCGCGTGAGGCCGCGCTGGTACCTGAAGAAGGCGGCTCGTCTCTCCGTGGCGGCCGGCAGCGTCTCGAGTGGGGCGCTCGCCGTGCGCGCGCTCGTCTCGCCGCCGCGCGGTCGCGCATTGATGTACCACCGGCTGGCCGCCGCGCCGCGGGACGCGTTCTCGGTCCGCCCCGAGATCTTCGAGGCGCAGATGCGGCTTCTCGCCGAGGAGCGCCGCGCGATCTCGCTCGAGGATCTGCGCCTCTTCGTCGCGGGACGGAAGGAGCTCCCGCGTGACGCCTGCCTCATCACGATCGACGACGGGCTCCTGAGCACGCTGACGGAGGCGCTCCCGATCCTGCGCCGCTGGGGCGTGCCGGCGGTCGCGTTCGTCAGCGCGGGGCTCGTGGGCTCGGCGCACCGCTACCCCGAGCCCTACATGGGCTGGGACGAGGTTCGCGCGGTCGTCGCCACGGGCCTCGTCGAGATCGGCTCGCACGCGTACACCCATCGCTCGCTCGGCCTCATCTCTGCCGAAGAGGTGCGGGCGGAGGTGACGAAGAGCAAGGAGCACCTCGAGGACAGGCTCGGCACGCCGATCCGATCCTTCGCGTATCCCTTCGGCACGCGCTCCGACTTCAGCGCGGAGACCGAGCGCGCGATCGCCGATGCCGGCTACACGATCGCGTTCAACTCGATGCACGGCGCCATCCGTCCCGGGATGGATCCGATCAGCCTGCCGCGGGTGAAGGTCGAGGGCGGCGAGCCGCTATGGATGTTCCGCTCGATCACGCTCGGCGCGATGGACTCCTGGCGGCTGGCGGATCGCACGCTCTTTCAGCTGCAGCGCGACCGCATCGAGGTGACCGGACACTCGCCGCGCGAGTGACGCTGCAATCAGATCATGCGTACCTCCTCTCGCATCGCGCTCTTCTCCGCTCTCCTTGCTGC
>JAEZBP010000001.1 GCA_023427125.1 Pseudomonadota bacterium
CGGCGACGAGATGGGCGGAGGTGGCGGAAGCCCGCGGGCGGCCGCCGGTCGGGTACCAGGTGGCGGCGCCGCGCGACCGGGGTCGTATCCGGAGCGGTCGCTCCGACCGATCGAGCGCAGCTTCGGCGGGCTGACCACGGTGGTGGTCGGTCAAGCTACGGTCTGCGTCAAACATCCGGGCGACTTGAAGCGAGGCGACCTGCACGCACGACGCGAAGCCCACTCAGACGGGCCGGAACCTCGGTCTTGGCGCGGCCCAAGAGTGTAGTTTGTTTGAAGTTCGCGCAGCTCCGCAGCAGAGGAGAGCCCTTCTGTGTGGCTTCTCCGGCAGGCGGAGATCAGGCAGGCGGCTCAGCGCGGCGCGGTCTCGGCGAGCGGGCGCTCGCGGAAGGTCCGCTCCTCCTGGCCGGGGGTTCGGATCGTGAGCACGATGTTGCCGCCCTCGTCGGCGGCCGTCCACGCGTAGGCGCCCCTGAAGTACTCGGCGTCCATCCGGCGGCGCGCGATCTCGTGCGGCGCTTGGCCCTCACGCAGGAGCACCCAGCGGTGCTCCTCGACGCCCTCTTGGCAGGCGCGCTCGTCTTCGCGCATCGAGGCGGCCTCGTGCACGAGGCGCAGTTCGACCTCCTCGAAGGGGCAGCGGGCCTCGTCGAAGGCCCACTCGCTGCGCGTCATGAAGAACATGATGAACGCGATGATCCCGATCGGCGCGGTGGCCAGCACGATCAGGATCGGCCGCTGCCAGCTCTTCACGCGAGCGCGCCTTCGGCCGCGAGCGCCGCGCCGCCTTCGACCTGCGCGCGCACGAGCCTCGCCCCGGTCGCGGCGAGCCTGGGCTCGAGGTCGCCGAGCGCGCGCTGCGCCATGAGATCGTGCTTCTCGCGCTTGCCGATGCGGCCGAGCTCCATCTGAGGGAACATGCTCCACACGATGTTCGCCGGTTGAAAACCCTTCTTCTCCGCGTCGCGCAGGTGCCCGATCAGCGCGCCGAGCGCGGTGGTCTCTGCCGGCCACTCGGCGCTCGCGCCGCGCAGCGTCATCGCCAGCGTCGCGCCGAGCACCAGGCCGCACGCGGCGCTCTCCACATAGCCCTCGACGCCGCTGATCTGTCCGGCCAGGTACACGCCGGGGCGCGCCTTCAGCGAGAGGTCGGGGCTGAGGACGCGCGGGCTGTCGACGAAGGTGTTGCGGTGCACGCTCCCGTAGCGCTCGATCTCCGCGTTCTCGAGCCCGGGGATCATCGCGAAGACCCGCTTCTGCTCGGGCCACTTCATCCGCGTCTGGAAGCCGACGAGATTGTAGGCGGTCGCGTCTCGGTTCTCCTGGCGGAGCTGCACGACGGCCCAGGGCCTGCGGCCGGTCTTCGGATCGGTCAGGCCGACCGGCTTCATCGGGCCGAAGGAGAGCGTCTTGACGCCGCGCTCGGCCATCACCTCGAGCGGTAAGCAGCCCTCGAAGTAGCGCACCTTCTCGAACTCGCGCGGCGCGACCTTCTCTGCGTCGATGACCGCCTGCACGAAGGCCTCGTACTGCGCCTTGTCGAGGGGGCAGTTCACGTAGGCGTCGTCGCCGCCCTTGTCGTAGCGGCTCGCGCGGAAGACCTTGTCCCAGTCGATCGACTCGGCGGTGACCACCGGCGCGATGGCGTCGTAGTAGGCGAGGTGCGACGCGCCGACGGCGCTCGCGAGATCCGCGGCCAGCTCGTCGCCCGTCAGCGGCCCGGTCGCGAGGATCACCGGGTGGTCTTCCTCCGGGATGCGCGTGACCTCGCGGTGCTCGATGGTGATCCGCGAGTGCGCCTCGACGCGCGCGGTCATCTCGGCGCTGAAGACCTCGCGATCGACGGCGAAGGCGCCGCCGGCCGGCACCCTCGCGCGCTCGCCGGCGGCCATCACGAGCGAGCCCGCGCGGCGCATCTCTTCCTTGAGCAAGCCGACCGCGTTGCCGAGCGCCGCGCCGCGGAACGAGTTGCTGCAGACCAGCTCGGCGAGCTTGTCGCCCTGCTGCGCGGGCGTGCGCTTCTCGGGCTTCTGCTCGATCAGCGTGACCTCTACGCCTCGCTCGGCGAGCTGCCACGCGCACTCGCACCCCGCGAGCCCGCCACCGACGATCGTGACCCTTGCGCTCATCGGCGCGGACCGTAGCAGGTCGCTCTCCCTGCGGCAGGGCGGCCCGATCACTCCTCGTCGTCGTGGGCCATCGGGTGGGCGCGGTCGTAGACCTCCATCAGGCGATCGACGCTGACGTGGGTGTAGCGCTGGGTGGTTGACAGGCTGGCGTGGCCGAGGAGCTCTTGGATCGAGCGCAGATCGGCGCCCGCGTCGAGGAGGTGCGTCGCGCAGCTGTGGCGGAGCGCGTGGGGATGCAGATCGCCGCGGCCGGCGCCGAGCGCGCCGTAGCGCTGCACGATGTTCTGCACCTGCCGGGCGGTGAGCGCGGTGCCGAAGCGGCCGAGGAAGAGCGCGTCCGGGTGCTGCTCGCCGTCCTTGCCGCGGAGCTGCGGGCGCACCGCGAGGTAGGCGGCGAGGGCCTGCTCGGCGGCGCCGCCGAAGGGCGCGATGCGCTCCTTGCCGCCCTTGCCGAGCACGCGCACGGCGCGGCCCTCGAAGCTCGAGAGCGTCAGGCCCGCGAGCTCGCTGACCCGCAGGCCGGCGGCGTAGAGCAGCTCGAGCATCGCCGCGTCGCGCAGGCGAAGCGGCGCGGCGCGCCCGCGGTCGCTCTCCGGCGCCTCGACCACGCGGAAGGCCTCGTCGACGGTGAGGAAGCGCGGCAGCGTGCGCTTCACCTTCGGCGACTTGAGCGCGGCCGCCGGGTTCTCCTTCGCGAGGCCCTTGCGCAGCAGGAAGCGATAGAAGCTCCGCAGCGTCGCGATCTTCCGCGCGAGGGTCGCGCTCGCGCTCGCCTCGAACATCGACGCGAGCCAGCCGCGCAGCGCCATCACGTGGACGCGCGTCGCGTCGAGCGCGAGGCCCTCGGCGCGCAGGTACGCGCGCAGCTCCTCGAGCGCGCGCACGTACGTCGTCACGGTGTTCGGCGAGCTGCGCCGCTCGCTCTCGAGGTAGAGCCGAAAGCGCTGGATCTGCTGGGCCAGCGGATCGCTCGCCTCCTCGCCGTTCGCCTCGCTGTTCACCCTCGCGAGGATACGCGGGGCGTGCCGGCCGACCCACTTCGTGGAGGTTGCTCGGAAGGGCCCGCTCTTGCTAACGCTGCTCGATGACGTCGAAGTGGATCCTGATCGACACCCCGACCCGCATCCCGGTGCCCGGCGGCAAGCGGATCGAAGAGCACTTCGGTCGCGTCCGCACCTCGGACGCGCGCTTCAGCATGGCCCACATGGTCGCGCCGCCGCGCTGGGGCGAGCCCGCGCAGACGCCGGAGTTCGGCGAGCTGACGATCATGGTGCGCGGCCGCATGCAGATCGAGGTCGGCGACGAGACCATCGAGCTCTTGGCCGGCCAGTCGTTCTGGGTCGAGCCGCGCGTCCGGGTGCGCTACTCGAACCCCTTCGACGAGGAGTCGGAGTACTTCGCGCTCTGCCTCCCGGCCTTCGCCCCCGACCTCGCGCACCGCGAGCAAGAGTAGCGAAGCGGCGTGCCCTTGCCCTTGCCCCTGCCCTTGCCCCTGCGTTGACTTGCCGGGCCCCCATCCCTAGCTTGCCGGCCCTATGGTCTCGGGGGTGAGGACAGCAACTCGATGAGCAGCGAAGTGTTTCGATCGACCACGATCGTGGCCGTGCGCCGCGACGGCAAGGCCGCGATGGCCGGCGACGGCCAGGTCTCCCTCGGCCAGACCGTGATGAAGTCGCGCGCGAAGAAGGTGCGCCGCATCGCCGACGGCAAGGTGCTCACCGGCTTTGCCGGCGCGAGCGCCGACGCGTTCACCCTGCTCGAGCGCTTCGAGGCCAAGCTGCGCGAGCACTCGGGCAGCCTGCCGCGCTCGGCGGTCGAGCTCGCCAAGGACTGGCGCACCGATCGCTTTCTGCGGCGGCTCGAGGCCATGCTCGTCGTGATGGACGCGCAGTCCACCTTCCTCATCAGCGGCACCGGCGACGTGATCGAGCCGGACGAGGGCGTCATCGCCATCGGCTCGGGCGGCTCGTATGCCCTCGCCGCGGCGCGCGCGCTCTTGCGGCACACCGACATGAGCGCGAAGGACATCGCAGAGAACGCGCTCGGCATCGCCAGCGAGATCTGTGTCTATACCAATGCTGAGGTGGTCGTGGAGGAGGTGGGCGGATGAGCGACGGGGTTCGCACCTTCACGCCGCGTGAGATCGTCGGCGAGCTCGACCGCTACATCGTGGGCCAGCAGAAGGCCAAGCGCGCGGTCGCCGTCGCTCTGCGCAACCGGTGGCGCCGCCAGCAGGTCGATCCCGATCTGCGCGACGAGATCGCGCCGAAGAACATCATCATGATCGGCCCGACGGGGGTCGGGAAGACCGAGATCGCGCGCCGCCTCGCGAAGCTCGCGAACGCGCCCTTCATCAAGGTCGAGGCCTCGAAGTTCACCGAGGTCGGCTACGTGGGCCGCGACGTCGAGTCGATGATCCGGGATCTGGTCGAGATCGGCATCCAGCTGGTCCGCCAGGAGGAGGTCGAGCGCGTCAAGGTGCGGGCGGAGGAGCTGGCCGAGACCCGCCTCTGCGAGCTCATCGCGCGAGCGCGTGCCCCCCAGACGGCGCACGTCACCCCGCCGCCCTCGCGGCCGCAGTCGGGCGGGCAGATGTTCGGTCCCTTCTTCGTCCCGGGCGGCACCGCGCAGCCTGGCGGCGTCGGCGCCCCGGCCATCTCCGAGTCGGACGTCGAGAAGCTGCGCGCAGAGCTGCGGGCCGGCGAGCTCGACGAGGAGGAGGTCGAGCTCGACGTGGCCGAGACCGGCAGCCCCTTCATGCAGATCTTCGGCGCGCACGGCATGGAGGAGATGGAGGTCAACCTCCGTGACATGCTCTCGCAGCTCCCGGGCTTCAAAGGCAAGACCAAGCGGCGCAAGCTGAAGGTCCCCGAGGCGCGCGAGATCCTGAAGGCGCAGGAGGCCGAGAAGCTCGTCGACATGGATCGCGTGAACCGCGAGGCGCTCAAGCGCACGGAGCAGTCGGGCATCGTCTTCCTCGACGAGATCGACAAGGTCGCGGGCCGCCAGACGGCGGGCTCGGGGCCCGACGTCTCGCGCGAGGGTGTGCAGCGCGATCTCCTGCCCATCGTCGAGGGCAGCCCCATCAGCACCAACTACGGCCCGGTGAAGACCGACCACATCCTCTTCATCGCCGCCGGCGCGTTCCACGTGGCTGAGGTGAGCGATCTGATCCCGGAGCTACAGGGCCGCTTCCCGATCCGCGTCGAGCTGACGCCGCTCGAGAAGGCCGATCTGATCCGCATCCTCACCGAGCCGAAGAACTCGCTGACCCGGCAGTACCAGGCCCTGCTCGCGACCGAGGGCTTGAAGGTCGAGTTCACGCCCGATGCGATCGACGCGATCGCCGACTACGCCGCGGAGGCCAACCGCCGCGCGGAGAACATCGGCGCGCGGCGGCTGCACACCATCCTCGAGGCGCTGCTCGAGGAAGTCAGCTTCAGCGCGCCGGAGATGAGCGAGGACCGCTTCGTCATCGACGCCAACGTGGTGCGCGCGACGCTCCAGCCGATCCTCGCGGACACCGATCTCGCCAAGTACATCCTCTGAGCTCGATCGCATGGGTCGCTCCGCTGAGTGACGGCATCCCGACACCTGCGAACGGCAGCAGGTGTCGGCCTACCTCACTCCGCTCCGCTCGGGGAGGGTGCCCTCCTGGGCTATGCTGCGAGCATGCGCGCTGGCTCTTGGGTGACCCTCGTTTTCTCGATGCTCGCCGCGTGCGCGGGACCGAGCCTCGCCGAGGATCCGCCGCGAGCGTGCGCCTCGTCCGAGGAGTGCGTCCTCGCCCCCGCGTCGTGCTGCGGGCACTGTCTCAGCTCGACGCGCGAGGACGCGATCGCGCTCTCGGCGAGCGGGGCCGACGCGTATCGCGCGGCCGTCTGCGGCGATGACGACGCGTGCCCGGCGTGCGGCCTCATCGGCGCGGCGCCCTACGCGGTGGCGTGCGAGAACGCGGTCTGCACGCTCCGCGATGTCGAGGCGCAGCCCGCGCTCACGCGCTGCACAGTGGACGCCGACTGCCGCCTTCGCTCCGGGCGCTGCTGCGACTGCGGGCCTCCCGATGTTTGGGACCGCGAATCGCGTATCGCCGTCCGCGTCGACTCGGAGGACGCCGTGAAGGAGTGGCTCTGCGCACCCGGCGAGCGCTGCGACTGCGAGCCGCCCGCCGCGCCGCCGGGCGCGCACTGCTTCGGCGATCGCTGCGCGTTCTCTCCTGACGGGGACGCGGTCACGCTGCTCTTCGTCGTCGACGGAGGCCGCGCGATGCAGGAGGAGCAGGCCGCCCTCGCCGCGGCGCTGCCCCGCCTCGTGCGCGCCCTCGCGAGCAGTGATCTCGACGCGGACGGCACCGAGGATGCCGAGCCGGTGGGTCGGCTGACGGTCGGCGTCATCACCACCGACATGGGGGCCGGCGGCCACACGGTCCCCACGTGCACCGAGCCGGTGCTCGGCGACGACGGAATCCTGCGCACACAGGGCGACCTCACGCGCGAGGGCTGCATGGCCACCTACCCACGGCTGCTCGAGCTCTCACCCGACGCCGCGCCGGAGGAGCACGTGGCTCAATTCGAGGCCCACGTCGCGTGCGTCACGACCGTGGGCATCGGAGGCTGCGGCGTCGAGCAGCCGCTCGAGGCGGCGCTCAAGGCGCTCTCGCCGTCCGCTCCGATGGCGTGGGCCCACGCCGGCTTCGTGCCGGTCGGCTCGAGCGACGCGCCCGAGGGCCTCGACGCGCCTTTCTTCATGGGCGCGCCGCACGGCGACCGAGCGAATGAGTGGCTCAGCACGCAGGGGTCGGTCCTCGCCGTCGTGCTGCTCACCGACGGCGACGACTGCTCGATCGCCGACCCCGCGCTCTTCGATCCGCTCGGTCTCGCGTACCCCGGCGACCTCAACATGCGCTGCGCGCGCTACCGGGAGGCCCTCCGCCCGATCGCGCGCTACGCGAGCGGCCTCGCGCAGCTCCGCGATCGCACCAACCGCATCGTCTTCGCGCCGATCGTCGGCGTCCCGATCGACCTCGTCGCGCCCTCGGGCGAGCCGCCGCGCTGGGACGCCCTCGTGTCGGACGATCCCTCCGTGCGCGACGATCGGATGGAGGTGCGCGAGCACCCGACGGCGTCCGACCGCATGGCGCCGTCCTGCGAGGACCCCGAGCGCGGTGTGGCCTACCCGCCGGAGCGCATCGTGCAGACCGCACGTGCCCTCGCGCAGCGCGGCGCCCACGTGACGGTCCAGAGTCAGCCGACCAGGAGGATGAACGACAGGAGGATCATCGGATCCCTCACCGCGAGACGACGTGGAGGACGCGGCCGGCCGGCGTGCCGGCGGGCGCGTGGAGCTCGCCCACCGCGGCGCGGACACAGCCGGTGGTGTCTTCGTCGGCGTCGCGCACGCTGAGGGACGCGGCTCCAGCGCCGGACCACTCGACGACCACGGCGGCCGCCTCGGCGTTCGCGCAGAGGAGGATCCGGGCCGCGCGCTCATCGAGGTGCGCGCGGCCGGTGGACTCGAACTCCGGCGACTCGAGCTCCGGCCACTCGCCGCCGGCGGTGACGGCCTGCTGCGCGATGGCCGGCGCGGCCGGGCGGGACGCGAGCGCGTTGCGCATCTGCTCGCGGAGGTCGGAGGCGGTCTCGTCGAAGATGACGCGAGCCATCTGCCGGCCTTCCTCGCGCTGGAAGCGAGCGAGATCGGCGCCCCCGGGCATACAACCGGCGCAGTGGCCGGATCGGATCGAGAGCTGGCGGATCTCGCTCCACAGCAGCTCGGCGCCGGCCGTGTCGTACTGCGCGACCTGCTCACCGCTCGTCTGCGCCCTCACCGACACGAATTGGGAGTCTTCGACTCGATAGAGGCGCGCCTCGACCGTGAAGAAGTGATCGTGGCGCTGGGTCACTGCGAAGAACGCTCCGACGCCCATTCCCGCAGTCAAGATCCCGCCAATGACCGCGGCAGCCATTCCACCCGCGTCGATGGACGAGCTGGAACCGTAAGACTGAATTCGATACTGCAGGACGAAGCCGGGCGAAGGGATCCCCTCGCGAGAGAGGTCGCGCGAGCGCCGGACGTCGCTAACCATCTGCGCCTCACCGAGAAGCTCGGTGAGCCGCTCATCCAGTGCATTGAAGCGCGCATCGCCCACGCTGGCGGTGCCGGCCATGCCCGGCGCCAGGATCTCGGTGCGGGTGATCGGAATGGCCAGATCATTGACGGCCAGCGTGGCTTGCAGAGTCTCGGGAGCGCGAGGGGCCGGGGCGTCGCCTCGATAATCGAACACGGCCGCGCTCATGCACCCCGTGCACGCGAGCGCGACGAAGACGAAAGCTGCACGTGAGGGGGCGAGCCATGTTGGCATTCCGCGACGGTTGCTCACGCGCCGCGATCACGCAAGCTTTCATCTCTGGATCAGCGTCGCCACATGCTCGTGCCGCTTGGCCAATGGGCATCCGGCCCAAGGCTTCCTGGCGTGCGCGGGGTGCTCAGCGGGTCGATCCGAGGCCGCGCGAGCCGTGCCGCCCCATCGAAGCGACCAAGCCGGGAGCCCCGCCGAAGGCGGGGCCCCGGCCCCCGTGCGCGCAGCGCCAGACAAGCCCCTACTAAGAGGAGAAGAGAGCGCTACCGCCGCCAGAAGCTCGGGTCGAGCATCGCCAGCAGCGTGAACATCTCGAGGCGGCCGAGCAGCATCATGAGCGCGAACGCCAGCTTCGAGACCGCCGAGTAGTCGGCGAAGTGATCGCCGCTCGTGAAGTAGGGCGCGGGCCCGCAGTTGGCCACGCAGCTGAGCGCGGCCCCGAACGCCGTGTCGAAGGGCACGCCGTCGACCGCCGCCACGAAGAGCACGCCCCCGAACACCACCACCACCGTGACGGCGAGCAGCGCCGCCACGTTCGTGAGGATCTCCCGCGGCACCGCCACCCGCCCCATTCGGATCGTGTGCACCCGGTTCGGCTGAAAGGCCTTGCGCGTCTCCGCCCACGCCACCTTCGCCAGCAAGACCACCCGCTCGACCTTGAAGCCGCCCGTCGTCGATCCCGAGCAGCCGCCGATGAACATCAACCCGGTGAAGAGCATCACGAGGCTCGGCGGATACGCCATGTAGTCGTCGCTGAGGAACCCCGTGCCGGAGGAGAATGTAACCACCTGGAAGAGCGACTTGCGCAGCGCCACCTCGAGCTCTCCGGCGTGCACCGAGGAGTAGAGCGCCGCTGCGGTGACGAGGAAAGTGCTCGTCACGATGATCGCGAACACTCGCAGCTCGGTGGAGCGGAGGAAGCCTCGCAGCGAGCGCTCCCGGAGCGCCATGTAGTAGAGGCCGAAGTTGAGGCTGCCGAGCAGCATGAACACCGAGAGCACGTACTCGACCGCCGGGCTCTCCAGACCGGTCACGGACGCGTCGTGGGTCGAGAAGCCTCCCGTGCTCATCGTCGTCAGGGAGTGGCAGACGGCCTCGAAGGGCTCCAGCCCACAAGCGATGAGCAGGATCGCCGCGGTCGCGGTCAGCGCGGCGTAGAGCTTCCATAGCGTGAACGAGGTGGAGGCGATGCGCGGCTTCAGCCCCTCGGAGGTCGTGCCGGCGACCTCACCCCGATACATGTGCTTCGCGCCGGCCCCGAGGGTCGGCAAGACCGCGACCATCAGCACGACGATGCCCATGCCGCCGAGCCACTGGATGAGCGAGCGCCACAAGAGGAGCGGCCTCGCGAGGTCGCGCTCGATGTGCGTGATGACGGTGGCGCCGGTCGTCGTGAAGCCGCTGATCGTCTCGAAGAGCGCGTCGATCGGGCTCATGCCCGCGGCGATCACGAAGGGGACGGCGGCGACGATGCTGGCCGCCGCCCAGATCAGCGCGACGGCGAGCAGCGCCTCGCGCCGCGTGAGGCTCGCGACCGGAATGCGGCGGCGGGCATAGAGCAGGCAGCCGACGCCAGAGGCCGTGCCCGCCAGCGCTCCGATGCCGAGCCCGATCACCTCGTCCCACGGGACCGGGCCGACCGTCCACGCCGACACACCGCCGGCGAGCGCGGCGATCGCCTGAGCCGCGCCGAGGCCCGCCATCACCCACCCCACCGGGCGCACCACTCCGTGGAAGCGGTGCCATCGGCTCTTCAGCTGCGCGGTGCGGACTCGGCCGCTGTGCGAGGGCCCCGGTGGCGCCCCGTTCGGCTTCGCGCGCGTGCGTGGCACCCCTGACGACGGGGGCGCGTCGCTGCGTTTTGCGGGACGGTGCAAGCTCACCGTGCATACCACAGGACTCCGCGCGAGGCGTCAACACGAGCGGCCGTGGGCGCGGCTCGCGTCATGCCGCCACGGTGTCAGGATCCGGGCATGGGCTGGTACGACTTCTTCTCACGTTTCTACGACTCCTCGCTCGAGAAGCTCTACGTGGACGCGCGGAGCGCCGCCGCCGAGGCGCTCGAGCTCGCGCCGGGGATGACGGTGCTCGATCTGCCCTGCGGCACCGGGCAGAGCTTCGACGGCATCGTGTCGCGCATCCGCCCCGGCGGTCGGCTGGTCGGCGCCGACCTCAGCGAAGGCATGCTGGCGCGGGCGGCGAAGCGCGCGAGCACGCGCGAGCTCGCGGAGGTGGTGACGGCGCGAGGGGACGTGCGCTCGTTCGGAGCGGGCGACCTCCGCGCGCTCGGCGTCGATCGGCTGGATCGGCTGCACGTCTTCCTCGGGCTGACCGCGTTCCCCGACTGGGAGGCGTCGTTCGAGCGGCTCTTCGGCCTGCTCGCGCCGGGCGGCCGCTGCGTGGTCGTCGACGTCTACGCCGAGAAGCCGACGTTCCAGGGTCGCATGGTGAACCTCGTCGCGCGCGCCGACATCACGCGGCGCACGTGGGAGCCGCTCGAGCGGCTCTCGATCGGCTTCACGCGCCGCGACCTCCCCTCGCTGCCCGACCACGGCGGCCAGCTCTTGCTGGCGACGGGGACGCGGGCCGGCTGACGCGCGCGCGAGCTGCTACAAGGCGCCGCGATGTACTCGGTCGATGTCTCGCTGCCGCGCTCGGCGTTCACGCCGCGGGAGACGGCGCGCGCGGGCGACGTGTGGCGGCTCTTCCAGGACGTGGCGGTCGGAGGCTCGATCCGGGCGGGGTGGCCGCCCGAGCGCTATCGCGACGAGGGCGTCTCGTTCATCGTCCGCTCGATGGTGGTCGTGCATCACGCCGAGACGATCTACGGCGAGGCGCTCACCGGCACGACCTGGCCGAGCCGCTTTCGGCGCGGGCTCTTCTTCCGGCGCGAGTGCCGGGTGCGCTCGGCGAGCAGGGCGATCGCGTCGGCCACGCAGGAGTGGGTGCACGTCTCGAAGGATCTCGCGCTGGTGAGGGCGTCGGACGCGCTGGCGTCGAGCTTCCCGGTCGAGGAGCGCGAGCCGTCGGTCGCGCTGCCGGCCTTCGAGCGGATCGAGCGCGCGCGCGCGCATCGCTTCGAGCTCACCTGCTGGCACACCTGGATGGATCCGCTCGGCCACCTGAACCACCCGGCCTACGTCGACTTCGCCGACGAGGCGACGAGCCGCGCGATGCACGAGGCGGGGCTCGATCCTGTGCGCTTGCTGCCGCTGGCCGAGGAGGCCTTCTTCAAGAGCGGCGTCGTCGCGGGCGAGCGCGTCGCGATCGAGACACGCATCGTAGGCCGCCTCGAGGGCGCGGCGGTGCTCGAGCACAAGGTCGAGGCCGAGGGTCGCTCGTGCGCGCGCGTCGTCGCGATCCGGAGGCTCGCCGACGAGGAAGGCGAGTCGACGCTCTTCGATCTGCGCTGAGGCTCAGGCCGCTGCGGCGGCGCGCGCCAACGCGATCGACTCGACGAAGCGCAGCGTGTCGGCCCAGAGGGGCTCCTCGAGCGCCGGGCGGAAGAAGCCGAAGTGTCCGACGCGCTTCTGGCCGAGCGCGCCCGGCGAGAGGTGGCGATGATCGATCGACGCGGCGCGGAGCTGACGCAGGAGAGCGTCCACCGCGGCGCGAGGGCCGAAGTCGTCGTCGTCGAAGCTGAACGCGAGGACGGGGCGATCGAACGACGCGAGGCGCGCTCGCGCGCCCGGCACGTGGTCGAGGTAGTAGCCGGGCGAGCGGCACCACTTCGCCCACTCGCGCGCGACGCCGGCGGGGAGCTCCTCGCCGAGCCCACCCCAGGCGGGGAAGAAGCCGACGGTGCCGGTCAGCGCCGGCACGAGCCCGTACCACATCAGCTTGAGGCGCAGCTGCTGGCGCGCCGGCCAGTGGCCGAAGAAGCCGAGCTGCGCCGCGACGAGCACGACGGCGTCGACGTCGCTCGCCTCGTCGACGAGTCCGAGCAGCTGGCCGCCGAAGCTGTGCCCGAGCGCCACCCGCGGGCCCTCCCAGCGCTCGCTCACCCACGCCGCGATCGCCGCCGCGTCGAGCTCCGCCCAGTCGCTCATGCGCGCGTCGAGCGCGCGGAGCGATCCGGGGCGCGAGCCGCCGACGCCCCGATAGTCGTAGGTGAGGGTGCGCACCCCGCGCGCGGCCGCGTACGCCGCGAAGCGAGCGTAGTAGCCCTGCGGCGAGGCGGTCGCGCTGTGGACGAGCAGCGTCGCGCGCGCCTCGGACGGCGGCGAGTAGACGCGCGCCGCGAGCGGGAAGCCGTCGCGCGCATGCACCACCGCGTGTCGCGGAGAGGGATGGAGCGGGTCGGTGCTCATCGGCGTAACCTCCGTCGCCCTCGGTATGCGGCGGGAGCGCGCGCGCGGCCCGCGGCAAGATTGCAGCTCGACGCGGCAGATTCGCAGTGACCCGCGATAGCGAGCGGAGCGACAGTGAGCGACACGTGATCGACTGGGACGACCTCCGCTACTTCCTCGCCGTGGAGCGCGCGGGGACGCTCGCGGGCGCGGCCTCCGCGCTCGGCATCAACGCGACGACGGTCAGCCGCCGCCTCGGCGCGCTCGAGGAGCGCATCGGCGGCAAGCTCTTCGATCGCACGCCCGACGGCTTTGCGCCGACCGCGGCCGGGTTGCGCTTGGTGGCCCACGCGCAGCGCATGGAGAGCGAGGCGCTCGCGATCGAGCGGGAGCTGAGCGGCTCGGACGAGAAGCTCGCCGGCGCCGTGCGCGTGACCGCGACGGAGATGCTGGCCACGCGCTTCGTCGCGCCGCAGCTCGCGCCCTTCCGCGCGCTCTATCCGGACATCACGCTCGAGCTGCGCTGCACGCACGAGGTGGTGAGCCTCGCCCGGCGCGAGGCGGACATCGCGCTTCGGCTCTCGCGCCCTCGCGAGGACGACGTCGTGTGCAAGCGACTCGCGGACATCCCGCTGCGTCTCTATGCGTCGCGCGCGTACCTCGACGCGCACGGCGCGCCGGCCGACGCGGAGCGCGCGCTGGCTGGACACCACGTGCTGATGTTCGCGAGCACGCGCCACTTCGCGCTCGAGAACGCGTGGATGGAGCCCCGCTGCGACGGTGCGCGGGTCATCTTGCGCTCGGACAGCACAAGCTCGCTCTACTCCGCGTGCGTCGCCGGGCTCGGCGTCGCGCTCCTTCCCGAGGCGGTCGCGGAGAACGATCCGGCGCTCTCGCGGATCCCCACGCGCACCGCGCCGGTGCCGCGGGTGATCTGGCGAGCGGTGCACCGCGATCTGAGTGGCGTTCGGGTGCTTCGGGCCGAGTCGCTACGAGGAGGGGCTCGGCGAGGTGTGGGCGCTCTACGTCGCGCCGGAAGCGTGGAGGACCGGGGCCGGGCGCGCGTTGCTCCACGAGGGGCTGCGCTCCTTGGACGCGCACCCGGCGATGCTCTGGGTGCTCGAGGGCAACGCGCGCGCGATCCGCTTCTACGAGGCCTGTGGGTTCCGGCTCGACGGCACCCGGAACGACAAGGACGCGCTCCCCCAGCTCGGTATGCGCCGGGGGAGGTCCTGAGCGGGCTCGGAGATCAGCGCCGGCGGCGGAGGAGGGCGACGAGCGCGAGACCCGCCACCAGCGCCGCCGCCGGAGCGCCGCTGCGACCTGCGGCTCGGCAGCCGCATCCTCCGCCGCTGACGGGGCTCGCGGCGCCCGCGTCGCGCTGCGGTAGAGGAGGCACGCCGCCGTCGCTGCCGGAAGGAGCGCCCGCGTCCTCCTCCACCGCCGTCGGCGGCTCGTCGGTGCAGCGCCACACGTCGGGCGCGCAGCGCAGCGCTCCGGCGGCGACACACTCGGCGTCGTCGTGGCAGGGATCGCCCTCCGCGAGCGCGCTCGCCTCACGCACGAGCAGGAAGGGCCGCTCGACGCCCTCGGGCGTCGTCACCGTCCCCTCCGCGACGTACTGATCGCGGTCGGGGTCGAAGCGCTGCGTCGCCCGCGCCGCGAGCGAGCTAGCGGCCGAGCTGTTCACGCGCCACTCGAACTGCTCACCTTCCGGGCCCGCGAGCAGATTGGATCCGTTCGGCGCGGCGAGGTCGGGGATGACGAGGACGACGTTGTGACTCGGCAACGCGAGGGCCGAGATGGGCTCGCGCGCGCCGTCGAGGAAGCTCCCGACGTATCGCCCCGCGCCGTGGTTGGCGGAGCCGCTGTAGAGGACACCCGCGAAGCGATCGTCGCGGCTCGTGTTGCCGCTGACCACGGCGGGAACGACCCGGATCGGCTCGGATCCGGTCCCACGATCGCCGACCGGGTGGATCGGCAGGGTCAGGCCGAGAGCGAGCGGAGCGCCGTCGGCGCCGAAGGCGTCGAGGACGAGGGTGCGATCTGCGCCGAGGGCGGAGTGCTCGAGCGCCACCGCGCGCCCGGGCCCCGTCACCAGGGTGGCGACGGTCCCGTCGCCCCGCTCGAAGACCGCGAGCGCGCCGACGAAGCTGCTCTCCTGGTTGAGGAACGCGAAGTAGAGATCGCGATAGACGAGCACACGCGGCACGGCGTAGAAGCGCGCGTCCTGCTGCGACGGGACGTACTCGTCGTTCGACGCCAGCACGTCGCCCGCGCTCGAGACGCGCACCGCGAGCCGGTGCATCGACTGTGAGGTGTCGTGAGGAGGACGAAAGCGGATCGTCTGGGTCACGGCGCTGTCCGCCCCGACGTCTCCGATCGGCTGGCTGTGCAGCGTCTGGCGCTCCGGCTCGGGTCCCAGCCCCACGACGGAGATCTCGGCGGTCACGTCGGCGGCGGGGGCGCTCCCCCCGTTACGCACCGTGATCTCGAGCTCGATCTCCTCGCCGACGCGGAAGTAGCGCAGCGCGTGCGAGTGACCGTCGACGCTGAGATCCACGCCGCTCCACGGGGTGTGGGTGAGCGCGTCGAGCTGCGGCAGCGCGGCGGCCGAGACGAGCCGGTCGGCCGCGATCGGCGCGTTGACGATGCCTACGATGCGCTCCTCGTCATCGATGCTGCGCACGAGGATCGGGGCTCCCGAGTCGTGGGACGCGGGGCCGCACGAGGTCGCGCTCGGGCCGGTGAAGATCACGTAGGAGAGCGTCCACGAGCCGACCGTCGTGGTGTCGCAGGTGCGGAGCCCAATCTGTGGATCGCTCGACGTGGGCCCCTCCCGGCCCCACCCGGCCATGCGGATGGGAGAGCCTTCGGCGAGCATGGTGCCGTGGATGGAGAGCGAGAGCGGCGCGATGTGGGTGACGGGCTCGGCGAGCTCCACGAGCGCGACGTCGTCGGCGCCCGAGTCCGGCACCCGCATCCCGCTGGCGCGGACGCGGTGGAAGCTCGAGAGGCCGCGGTCCGCCGCGCTCGGATCGGTGGCGCCGAGCGAGCCGTCCGGGTTGCGCCGGAAGACGAGCGCGAGCGTGGTGGGATCGACGGGCGCGCCCCCGGCGAAGAGGCAGTGGCGCGCGGTGATCGCGAGGCTCGCGCCGATCAGCGTGGCCGTGCAGTGCCACGTGTCGTCGGGGGTGGGGAGCGGGCCCTCGAGCCCGACGCGCGCGGCGAAGCCGAGCGCGCCGATCGCGTCGTAGCGCGTCTCGTCGCCCACCGGCTCGCCGTCGATGATCGCGCTCGCCGGCGAGGGGGCGGCGAGGGCACAGAGGCAGAGGAGCGCGGCCCTTGAAAGCTGAGCGTTCATGGACCGGCCGGCACACCAGGAACCGTGCCATCCCGACCTTGCAAAGACGGATCGGCGCGACGCGGAGCGTGGAGCGCGCCGCGTGCCTCGCGCCGGAGCGCCGCGACCCCAGCCCGAGGCGCGAGACACCGGGGATGGGAAGCGCCAGCGGGTCGGCGCCGCGTAGCTCGGCCCGGGCGCTCGCGAAGCGCGCGCCCAAGCAACTCAGAACGTGATCTTCACCGAGGGCGCCGAGCGCTCGGCCGGCCCGTGATATACGACCTCGACGTTGTTGCCGGCGGGATCGAGGAGGAAGGCCGCGTAGTAGCCGGGGTGGTAGGAGGGCCGAAGGCCGGGCGCGCCGTGATCCCTGCCGCCGGCCTCGAGCCCCACGCGGTGGAATCGATCGACGGTCTCGCGATCGGCGGCTTGGAAGGCGAGGTGCGAGCGGCCGGTGACGACGCCCGCCGCCGCAGGGCTCGTGACGCTGGAGACGACGAGCTCGTCGGCCCAGAAGAACCCGTCCCCCTCGCCGCCGAGCGGCACGCCGAGCACCTCGAGCACCGCGCGATAGAAGGCCTTGCTGCGCGCGAGATCGGTGACGACCAGCTGAAGATGATCGATGAGACGCCCGCGATGGAGCTCGTTGATCTGCATGAGCGCGATCTTGAGGCGCGCTCCGGCCATCGGCACGTTGGCTCACCGAGTCGCCTCGGGTTGACGTGCTCAATGCAGGGTGGCGCCCGCGAGGCTGTCGGGGAGCAGGCCGCGGGTCTGCTCGTGGACGAGCTTGGCGTAGTAGCCGTGGCGGCCGACGAGCTCGCGGTGGCTGCCCTCCTCGACGATGACGCCGTGGCGCAGGACGACGATGCGGTCGGCGTGCACCACGGTGGAGAGGCGGTGCGCGATGACGAGCGCGGTGCGGCCGACCAGGAGGCGCTCGAAAGCGGCCTGGATGGCGGCCTCGGTCTCGGCGTCGAGCGCGCTCGTGGCCTCGTCGAGGATGACGATCGGCGGATCCTTGATCAGCGCGCGCGCGATCGAGATGCGCTGCCGCTCGCCCACCGAGAGGCGGCCGCCGCGCTCGCCGACCAGCGTCTCGTAGCCCTCCGGCATGCGCATGATGAAGTCGTGCGCGTGGGCGGCGCGCGCCGCTTCCTCGATCTGATGGCGGCTCGCGTCGGGGCGGCCGTAGGCGATGTTGTTGGCCAGCGTGTCATTGAAGAGCACCGGGTCCTGCAAGACGACCGCGATCTCGCGGCGGATCGCCGCCTGCTGCAGATCGCGCACGTCGCGGCCATCGAGCCGGACGGCGCCCGACTGCGGATCGTAGAAGCGCTGGATGAGCGCGGTGATGGTGCTCTTGCCCGACCCGCTCGGGCCGACGAGGGCGACGGTCTCGCCCGGCCTCACGGTGAGGGACACGCGCTCCAGCACCGGCGGTCCCTTCGGTGAATAGCCGAAGCTGACCTCGTCGAGGCGCAGCTCGCCGCGGAGCGGGCCGGGATCGATCGCGCCCGGTCGATCGCCGAGGGTCTCCTTCGCGTCGAGGATGCCGAAGACCGTGTCGATGGAGACCGCCGCCTTGCGCAAGGTGGCGTAGAGGCCGGCGAGGCTCTGCACGGGGCCGAAGAGGCCACCGACGTAGCCGAGGAACGCGACCACCGTGCCGACCGTGGTGGCGCCCTGCATGACGAGGTAGGCGCCGTAGCCGATCGAGACGACGCGCGCGGCGGTGACGACGGTGCTCTGCAGCGCGCCGACGCGCGTGTCGTAGCCGACGCCCTTCTCGACCTCGTCGCTGGCCTCTTGGACGCCGTCGAGGAAGCGGCGCTTCTCGCGATCCTCCATCGCGAAGCTCCGCACCGTGATGAGGCCGGAGAGCACCTCGTGGAAGCGCGCATAGAGGCGCGACCAGCGCTCGAGCAGGCGCGCCTCGCGCTTGACCTGGGGCGGCGCGGCGATCGAGGCGATGACGGCCGGGAGCGGGACGAGCAGGAGCGTGATCGCGGTGAGGCGCAGGCTGAGCTGGCTCATCACGACGAGCGACATCACGAGGTACGCGAACGCGGGGATGAGCTGGGTGGTCGTGTCGCTGTAGGCCGTGACGAAGCCCTGGATGCCGCGATCGACCTTGGTCATCACCGAGCCGATGCCCTCGCCCCGGTGGTACTCCATCGGCAGGCGGTGCAGGCGCGTGACCGTCTGATCGAGGAGCCGGTGCTGCAGGCGCAGGCGCGTCCGCCAGGTGAGCCAGCCCGATCCGCCGATGATGAGCTCGCGGCCGAGCGCCAGGCCGCCGAGCGCGACCGCCCACGGCAGGACCGAGTCGAACGCGTGGTCCTCGCCGAGCCCGTCGAAGATCTTCTTGTAGAGGAGCGGCTCGAGCGCGCCGAAGGCCGCGCCGACCAACGTCAGCGTGATGACGGCGAGCGCGGCGCCGCGATGCGGCCAGACGGCGCCGAGGGCGCGCTTCCACCGGTTCTTGGACGCGATTAGACGTGCTTCCATCGTCGGCTCTATTGAGTGAGAGGCGCTACTCGAATGCCCAGACGCGCGCGTCGTGGGGCGCGAGCCGGATGCGGAGCGTGCCGCGATCGCGCGCGGGAGGGCCGCCGAGGAGCGCGTCCGGGCGGAGGCCCTCGAGGCGCTGGGCGAGCTCGGGCGTGAGCTGGATGTGCGCCTCGGTCGGCGCCGCGCCGAAGCCGAGCGCGACGATGATCGGCCGGCCTTCGGCGGGGATGCGCGCGAAGGCGTAGACGTCGTCGGAGGCGCTGGTGACCTCGAGTGGGACGAAGCGCCCGCGCGAGAGGGCCGGCTCGGTGGCGCGCAGGCGCGCGAGCGCTCGGTAGCGCGCGAAGCGCTCGGGATCGGCGCGGAAGGCGAGCGGCGTCTCGCGCTGATAGGGCTCGTACTCGAGGCCGAGCTCCTGACCGGTGAAGAGGGCGGGGATGCCGGGGAGCGTGAAGAGCAGCGCCGAGGCGACGCGCTCGAGCCCAGGGCCGTGGCGGGTGAGAAAGCGTGCGCCGGTGTCGTTGTTGTCGAGGAAGCGCAGGACGCGCGCCGGATCGTCCTCGAGCGCGCGAGCGAGCGCGGGGACGTCGGCCGCGCCATCGGCGAAGACCTCGCCCCAGGCCCAGCGGCCGACCTCCGTCGTCCAGTCGTACGCGGCGTCGAAGCCACCCTCGAGGGCGCGCGGATCGGCCGCGCTCGCCTCGGCGAGCAGCAGCACGTCGGGCTCGATCCGCACGAGCTCCTCGCGCAGCGCGTCGAAGAAGCCGGGCGAGCGCTCGAGCACGCCCCAGGCGACGTCGACGCGGAAGCCGTCCACGTCGAGCTCGCGCGTCCAGTACGCGAAAGCCTCCGTCATCCAGCGGCGGACCTCGGGGTTGTCGTAGTCGAGGTTCGGCAGGTGCTCCCAGTCGAAGTAGTGGGTGGGCTCGCCGTCCTCGCCGCGCTCGTAGAAGTCCCAGTAGGGCGAGCGCTCGCCGTGCTCCTCGGCGTCGCGGAAGTAGCGGTGCTCGGCCGAGGTGTGGTTCGGCACGAAGTCGAGGATGACCTTCATGCCGAGCGCGTGCGCGCGCTCGATCATCGCGCGGAGGCGCGCCTCGGTGCCCCACTCGTCGCGCACCGCGAAGTAGTCCTCGACCGCGTACCCGAAGTCGCCGTCGGGGCTCTCGAAGATCGGGCTCAGCCAGAGCGTGTTCACGCCGAGCTCGGCCAGCTCGGGCAGCCGCTCCGTCACGGCGTCGAACGCCGGTTCGCCGAAGAGCGGAGGCACGACGCCGTACACCACCGCGCGCTCGAGCCAGGCCGGAGGCTCGCGCCCGCGATCGACGGCGTAGAGCGCTCCGCCCTCGACGCGGAGCGCGACGCCCGCGCGATCGCGCTTGCCCTCGACGTCGGTGGCCTCGAGCCAGACGACGTACCTGCCGTCGAGGGCCGGTGCGGCGAGGCTGACGCGCGCGCCTCGCGCATCCTCGAGCGGGCCGCCATCCAGGGTCGTGAACGGCGCCGGGTTCCCGGGATCGGCGCTCCAGCGATACGACGCGATCGGCGCGTCGGTGCCGCCGTTCGGCGTCGCCGTCCCCTCGAGGAGCACGCTCGCTTCATGGATCGGCGAGGCGGTCACGCGGGCGCGCGGTGTGTCGGGCAGCGGCACGCGGAAGACGGCGCGGCTCACCGCGGAGCCACCGCACGAGGCCTCGACCACGTTCTCCCCCGGCGCGAGCGGCACGAGCGCGCTGAAGCGGCCGCCCAAAACCGGCGCGCGGAGGGTGAGCGGACCCCGCTCGATCGCGACCGCGTCGCAGCCCGCCGAGGCTGCGCCGCTCACCGCGCGCGCGAACGTCCAGGCGTCGCCGCTCCGTTCGTCGAGGCGCACCTCGATCGGAGCGATCGGCGCGTCATCGCAGCCCGCGAGCGCCAGCGTGAGGAAGAGGAGGCCGAGAGCGCCGCGGCCTCTGGCCAGGCGGCGCCCGAGCGGGGATGATTGCATCGATCGGATTCCGAGCTCAGGGCAGAGAGGCGTGGCGCTCGGCGACGGCGATCAAACGCAGGACACCGACGCGCCGACTCGAGGGCGGTGAACACCACCAAAGGTCCACCCCTTCCCCTCTTCTTCGAATACCGGAGGCGCCATTTTGCCACTGCTGCTCCGCCACTCTGCTCCTCCGCCCCTCTGCTGCTCCGCCCCTCTGCTGCTCCGCCACATTGCGGCGCGGTCGCGCGCGAGCCGCCGGCGGAGATCGTCGATGGTGCGCCCCGGCGCGCAGCGCCGAGTCGAAGGCCGCGCGGCCGAGGCCCTTCGACTGCGCAGCCTGCGGCTGCGCGCTCAGGGCGAACGGAATAGGAGGATCCGGGCGCGTTCCAGACCCCCTCTTCCCGTCTTCCTGCTCTTCGCTATGGAGCGCGGCCTGGCGCTGGTAGGATAGAGCGGGAAGGCGGTAAGGCGGGGAGGCGGGAAGGGATCTTGGAGAACGGCATGGAGACGGTGCGGCTGTCGATCCTCGACACCTACGGCGTCCGGTGGTCGCGCGAGACGTTCGCTCGCGACGTGCTCCAGAACTTCTTCGACGCGGCCGCCGACTTCGGCGACGTCACGATCGACATCGACGCCGCTTCGCGCCGCGTCGCCGTCCGCGGCCCGGCCGAGTTCGATCTCGATCTGCTCGCCTACGTCGGCGCCTCGACCAAGCGCGACGGGACGACGGCCGGCGGCTTCGGCGAGGGCTTCAAGATCTGCGCGCTCGTCGCCCTGCGCGACTTCGGCGCCTCGCTCCGCGCCGGCTCCGGCGCCCGCGCGCTGCGCGCCCTCCTCGATCCCGTCCCGCTCGGCCGCGAGCTCTGCTACGCGCCCGAGGCGCTCGAGCCCGGCGCGGGCGGCTCCTTCGTCGAGCTGAGCGGCTGCGACGACGCGCTTCTCGAGGCGTTCGGCGCCGCGCGCGATCGCTTCCGCCACGCGCACAACGGGCGGATCGGCCCGCTCGTCGCCGC
>JAEZBP010000013.1 GCA_023427125.1 Pseudomonadota bacterium
AGCTCGAGCAGCGTGTCGCCGGCGCTCACCGCCTGGCCCTCCCGGACCTCGAGCCGGACGATGCGCCCGCCGATCCGCGGGCCCACGTCGACCGCGATCGCCTCCACCACGCCGGCCCCTCCGGCCGGGCCGCTCTGGGCCTCCTCTTGGGCTTGGATCCGCAGGGCCAGAGCGCCGACGAGGGCGCCGGTGAGGACGAGGGCGGCGACGAGCACACGCTTCATGCGCTTCCGCCTTGGCAACCCTCGTGCCTCGCAGCTCAGCCCTGATTTCCGTGGGCTCCGCGCTCGCCCTGTCGGAAGACCCGAACGGCCGCGTCGGAGCTCCTGACAGCGCGCGGGCTCGGGAGGAGCGCCGAGGAGCTCGTGCTTGACAAGCGTGCGCGACTCTCGGATTCTGAGCCTGCTCTCGGTGACCGCAGTTTGGGGAATGCACCGGAGCGAACCTGCGGAGAGGCCTGCAGAGAGGGAGGTGACGAATGGAGATGCCCCAGGAAGGCGCGTCGAGTGACGTGCTCCTCGACGACTTTGGTGAGTTTCACGCCAGCGCGCTCGGCGCCGAGCCGCGCGCGGAGATCCTCGCGGTCGAGTTCGGCAGGCGGCAGAGCGCGCTGCGCGCAGCGCTCGAGGCGCGTGAGGCGGCCGAGCGCACCGCGCAGGCGACCGAGGCGCTGAAGGTGCGCGCCGAGATCGACGTGGAGAACAAGATCCGCGAGCTCGAGCTCTCGGTCTTCGGGAGCGTCAACAAGAAGCGCGATCGCGATCCCTACCGCCGGATGTATCCGAAGAACCTCGAGGGCGCGCTCCAGCCGATCGGCGCCGCGCAGGTGACCGAGGGCAACCGCAGCGCGAACCTGGCGGCGCCGCAGCCCGGCACGCCCGCCGCCGAGGCGCCGCTCGAGGGCCTCCCCGACGACGCCGCCCGCCTCGGCACCGAGCTGCGCGGGCTCTGCGTGATCCTCGACCAGCGCGTGAAGGCCGCTGACGCGGCGGCGGAGGCCGTCGCCGCCGCGTTCGCCGTCGAGCTCTCGGAGCGCCGCCGCTGGCGCGAGCAGTACCGCAAGGACCACGGCGTGCTCACCGGCCTCATGCCGAGCGACCCGCGCACCGTGGAGTCGTTCTTCCGCAAGCCGCCGAAGCGCAAGAAGAAGAACGAGAGCTGACCCGCGCCGCCCGCGGCGAGAAGAGCGCGCGTCCGGGCCGGCTCGGGCGCGCCATGGTCGTCACCGGGAGCTCCGAGGAGCCGCTCTGACGCGCCGTAATGGCCCAAGGGAGCTCCCGGTCACCGTTACGACGCGCCGTAATGGCCCAAGGGAGCTCCCGGTCACCCTTACGACGCGCCGTAATGGCCCAAGGGAGCTCCCGGTCACCGTTACGACGCGCAGTAATGGCCCAAGGGAGCTCCCGGTCACCGCTACGACGCGCCGTGCTCTCCGCCCGAGCTCCCGAGGAGCCGCTCCGCTCGCGTTGCGCCTCGTTGGCGTCGCGGATCGTTCCAGCCTTCCAACTACTATCTCAGCATGCTGTCCATCCTAACGCGCCACGGCTCCTCTGAGCTCGTCACCGCGCGCGTGCCGCGGGGTGATCCGGAGGGGCGGAGCGCGCCGCCGTTTCCCCTCGGCGCCTGGAGCTCGCCGCGAGAGACGCGCGCTCAGCGGCGCGCGTGGTGCGGCTCGGTCGGGCTGCTCGCGTGCGTGGTCCTCTCGTCGACGCCTGCGGTCGCGTCCGCCGACGCGCCACCGCCCGTGACGCGACCATCGTGCCCGCCGGGCCTCGTGTCGCAGGCGCGCTTGACGTACGACTGCGTACCGCAGCGGTGCGAGCGCGAGGCATGCCCGCGAGGCTCGCGGTGCCGAGAGGTCGCGTACTGCATGCGGCGGGCGCCGCTGGTCATCCAGGGCGACATCCTCATCGCCAGCCCCTTCCCCGGACAGCTCTGCGAGTCGACGCCCTGTCCGGACTCCAACGGCGAGGTGTGTCAGCGCTCCCGCCAGTGCGAGCCCATCGCGCCGACGCCGGCGTGGAACGCTCGGGAGCGGCGGTGGATCCCTCCGCCAGGCCCTCGGCCCCTCGCCGGTGCGCCAGCTCCTGCGCGGAGCCACGCGCCGCTCATCGTGGCGGATGCGCCTCCTCCTCCGACGAACGACACGCCGCCCGCGGCCGAAGCGCCGCCGCCTACGACGGCTAACACACCCACCTCGCCTCAAGCTCCCACGACGAGCCGGCCCGCGGCGGACGGCTGCTCGGTCGCCAGCGCCGGCGCGAGCGGGTCTTGGCTGACGGCGTTCGTGCTGCTCCTGTGTCTCCCTCGTCGCCGTCGCCTGCGACCCTGCCGTCTGATCGCCGGGGTTCTACTGGCGATCGCTTGCGCGTCATGCTCGCCAGATCCCGACGCTGGCCTCTGGTACGGATCCGTTCTCGCGATCGACGGCCCTGAAGACATGGCCACCTTCGCGTCCGAGGAGATCTTCCTCAGCTGGTACGGCGCCGTCTACGAAGATCGTGCCGCGTATGACAGCGATCCGACCACTGAGCTGACCGACGATCAGATCCTCGCAGCGATCGACAGTGCTGCGACGGTGGTCACCTGGCCGGCCGGGGTCGCGGTGAGCGGTCGCTTCGAAGCGGTCGAGCCAGATGAGGCCCTTTCTTACGAGCCGCGGCTCCGCTGGCACCCGGACGGCGAGACGCACGGCTGGCAGGCGCTGGTCATCGACTACACGAGGCTGCCGGCGTCGTTCCGCTACCGCGGGACGCCCGCGGTCGACGGACGAATGGTCACCCGCTTCAACACCGACTCCGCGCCCGTGGTCATCGATGCGCGAGTACGCGACATCACGACCGATGACGCGCTCATCGCCGAGGGTGGAGTGAGCGCGTATCCCGACGGACACATGGTGGCGATCTCGTTCAGCGAGCCGCTCGCGAACACGCCCGATCTGCATGGAGGGATCCGCGTCGCGGATTGGCCGGGGTGCGTTCCGTACCGGTACGTGCCGACCTCGGAGACCGTACAGACGGTGAGCCTCCAGTGTCCGCGGCGCGCCGACGTGGGCACGGCCGACCGAGTAACGGTGCGCGCGGAGGTGAGCGCGGGTCTGATGTCAGGCGTCGGGGCGACCGTACAGAGCGCGTATCAGCTGGCCAACCCGGACGACACGGTGGTGATCGAGATCCCGCCCGACCCGGACGACCTGAGCGTGTGGGTCACGTCGCGCTCCGAGCTAGCGCGAGCGGCGGGGCTGGATGCGCGTTGATCGGCTTCGCGCGCGCGTTCGGCTTCGCTCGCGTCATGTGCTGTTGCTGCCCGGCGGCATGTTCATGGAGCGGCACGCCAGCAGCGACACCCACGTGAGCCGGGCGGCATGTTCATCGAGCGGCACGCCAGCAGCCACGCCCACGTGAGCCGGGCGGCATGTTCATCGAGCGGCACGCCAGCAGCGACGCCCACGTGAGGAGCGGCGGGGCGCGGCAGCAAGCATGCCTTGCGCGCGCTCTGCTTGCTGG